>CAMUBM010000065.1 GCA_947087145.1 uncultured Mycoplasmatota bacterium | reverse complement strand
AAAGTATCCTTATTCCAAAGAATTAAGAAACATTTATGAAGAATTAGAAAAAACGAATTAGAAAAATTTGGTCGGATAGTAAAGTAGTGTTATAATACTTTGTAATGAGGAAGTGAAGTTATGCATGTACCAGATTTAAAAGAAGCTCGTAAAAGAACGAAAGAGAAAGTGGTAGAAAAAAAAGTGGACTATACTTTTTCTAAAAATTTTGTAGGGAAAAAATATTTTCTAAGAACTTATGGATGTCAGATGAATATGCATGATTCGGAAGAAATACGTAAGTATTTGGAAATGCTCGGGTTTACAGAAACAATGGTGCTAGAAGAAAGTGACCTTGTGGTTTTAAATACATGTGCGATACGAGAAAATGCCCATGATAAAGTGTTTGGTTATTTGGGACGTTGTAAGCACTTGAAACGCGAAAAATCAGATCTTTTAATTGCTATTGGTGGTTGTATGGCACAAGAAGAAAGTGTGGTTTCTGAAATCAAAAGTAAACACCCCTATGTCGATATTGTGTTTGGAACGCATAATATAAATGAACTTCCTAAACTTATCTTAGAGAGTAAGAAAAAGCAGGAGATAGAAGTTTATAGTATCGAAGGCGATGTTTATGAAGGAATAAAGTACAGTCGGGACTCTAACATTACAGCTTGGGTCAATATTATGTATGGTTGTGATAAGTTTTGTACATATTGCATTGTTCCTTACACAAGAGGAAAGCAACGGAGTCGTAAGTTGGAAGCCATTGTTGCTGAAGTAGAAGAGTTAAAGAATGCCGGATATAAAGAAGTAACTCTTTTAGGACAAAATGTGAATGCGTATGGAAAAGATTTGGAATATGGATATGATTTTAAAGATTTGCTCGAAAAAGTGGCAGAAACAGGAATAGAACGTGTTCGTTTTGTAACGAGTCATCCTTGGGATTTTACAGATGAAATGATTAATACGATTGCAAAGTATGAAAACATTATGCCTTATGTTCATTTGCCTTTGCAAAGTGGTAGTGATAAAATTTTAAAGCAAATGGGAAGGCGTTATACAAAAGAAGAGTATCTTACTTTGTTTCAAAAGATTAAAGAGAGTATTCCGAATGTTTCTATTACTACTGATATTATTGTAGGGTTTCCGAATGAAAGTGAAAGTGATTTTTTAGAAACGTTGGATGTTGTGAACGCTTGTAAATTTGACTCAGCATTTACGTTTATTTATAGTCCTAGAGAAGGAACTCCAGCAAGTCTTATCAAAGATACTATTTCGATGGAAGAAAAAGAGGAACGTTTACAAAGGTTAAATCAATTAGTAAATCAGTATTCTTTAGAAAATAATAAGAAATTAGAAGGAAAAGTAGTACCCGTTTTGGTACTTGGGGAAAACGAGAAAGATAAAAATAAAATATATGGGTATACTGATACTATGAAACTAATAAATATTAATGGAAGCAAAGATTTGATTGGTAAAATTGTAAATGTAGAAATTCATGAAGCCAAAAGTTTTAGTTTGGATGGCGTTGTAGCAAAGGAGAGTGTAGAAAACTAATGGAAAAAAAGAAAAAAGAGATTAATATCGATAGTGTGAATGAGGTGGTTGGTTTAACGAGTAAAATTTTACATTTGTTTTATATCACCATGATTATTGGGTGTATTTTGGTTGTGACGATTTTAATAAAGGAATGGGGCGTTTTAACGTTTCTTTTGAGTTTTTTGAAAGTACTTGCTCCTCTCTTTATTGGATTTGTAATTGCATGGCTTTTTAATCCTTTGGTGAAAAAATTGGAAGAAAAAAATGTTCCTAGAATGGCTGCAGCAATTATCGTTTATACAATTTTCTTGCTTGTTTTTGCTATTTTCTTACGGGTATTGGTGCCGACCATTTATGTACAAGTAAATGAGTTGATTGGAAATTTGCCAGCGATATTTGGAGAAGTAAAAGAAACATTGAATAATTTCTTTTTACGGTTCCGAGATGTGGAAGGACTTGACATTAAAGCAATCGAAATCAATGTAATGACGACAATGGAAACGAAGTTATCGGAGTTTACTACAACTTTCCCAACGACTTTATTAAATTTGATTGTTAATTTCTTTTCGAGTATGGTTACGATTGGTTTAGGGTTGTTTATTGGACTTTATATGTTGTTTGATTTTGATGCGATTAGTAGACATTTTCTAAATATGTTGCCTAGAAAACGCCAGTTTGAAGCTCAAGTGTTACTCAATAATATCGGTGCAGAAGTACGTAAAAGTGTCAATGGAACACTTTTGGTTGCTACTATGGTGTTTGTGTGTGACTCGATTGGATTTGCTATTGTTGGTTTGCAATCTCCTTTGTTGTTTGGACTTTTCTGTGGTATGACCGATTTAATTCCTTATGTGGGTCCTTATATTGGTGGAGCAGTTGCAGTGATTATTGGATTTAGTCAAAGTACTTTTATTGGAGTCATGACCCTTATTATTTGTATTGTTGTCCAATGTGTGGAAAACTTTATCTTACAACCGATTGTTATGAGTAAGACGATGAAACTTCATCCCGTAACAATTATGATAGGGTTACTCGTATTCAGTCATTTTTTTGGAATTATAGGAATGATTTTAGCAACTCCTTGTCTTGCACTGTTAAAAGTGATTTGGGAATTTTTAACTACGAAGTATCCCGTATTAAAAAGAGGCTAGAAATTAGGCTTCTTTTTTGTTATAATTTGGTTATTCGTAAGGAAAAGGGGAGGAGATACCCTATGAAGGAAGAGTTATTAGATGTACTTGATGAAAATGGAGTAAAAACAGGAGAAGTTTTACCGAGAAAGGTCGTTCACGAAAAAGGATTGTGGCACCGAGCCATTGTTGTTGCGATAGTAAATGACGAAAACAAAATTTTAATTCAACAACGTTCGAAAAATAAAGAGAAGAATGCTGGTCTTTGGGATCTTTCAGTTGCAGGTCACTTATCTGCAGGCCAAGACTCGCTTGCTGGTGCCAACCGAGAAATTAGTGAGGAAGTAAGTGTGAATTTAGGATTTTCTGTCAAAGTAAAAGACTTTCGTTTTATGACCTCATTCCGTAAAATACAGGAATACTCTGAAAATTTTATCGAACGGCAATTTTATGATTTCTTCGTTTTAAGACAAGATGGTTTAAGTGAAGAAATTATTAAAATACAAGAAAGTGAAGTACAGGCAATCAAGTTTGTTACTATACAAGAGTTAAATGAATTAAGAGCAAGTGGGAAATTAGTAGAAAGAGACGCAGTGTACGAAGCTTTGACAGAATACTTGTTCCGTTTGTAAAAAAAAATATATAGATTAAGGATCGTAGATGATAAGAAGGTTTTCTTTTGAGTAATTGATAGAGAGTTTAGGGAGGGTGGAACCTAGACAAAGAAAGAAGAAAACTCTGCTGCTTACTCGGAGATTCTTCGGAGAAAAACCGTTATCAAGAATTAAGTAATCTAAAGGATGGTACCGCAGAATTGCTCCTTGTTTGGGGTAATTCTTTTTGTTTTAAAGGAGGAATGTATGAAAGTGATTTTGGTTGCTGGTAAAGCAGGAAGTGGTAAAACTTATTTAGGGAGTTGTTTGGTAGAACTTGCGAAAGAAAAAGGCATTCGAGCGTTACAAACGGAGTATAGTAAATACGTGAAAATGTATGCAAGAGAAATCCTTGGCTATGAAGGAAATAGAGAAAATAAACCTAGGGGCTTTTTACAAGAAACAGGAACTCTTTTAAGGAAACGATTTGGTGAAAATTTCTTTGTGCAACGAATGTTAGAAGATTTCTTTGTTTATGAAAATTATTTTGATTTGGTAGTGATTAGTGACGTGCGTTTAAGGCAAGAGATAAAAGGGTTTAGAAATAGCAAATACAAAGAAGTGATTGCTATTCGTGTAGAAAATGATTTACAAAATCCCTCTTTATCAGAAGAACAAAAGAAACATGAAACGGAAATAGAGTTAGAAAATTATGAGGGGTTTGATTATAACATTAAAGATGTAACCAAAGAAAACATAAAAGTGTTTGCGAGTCAGTTGATAGAAGGTTTAAACAATGAATAAAATGTTGCTAGAACAAGGTGGTTTTACATTGTGAAACTAGAAATTTAAATAAATGAAAAAGAAGGAGAAAGAAACATGAATTTAAAAGATTTATATATTAATTTTTTTGTAAGTAAAGGACATAAACAAATACCAAGTGCTCCTGTAGTACCGGAAAATGACCCATCGGTATTATTTAATACGGCAGGGATGCAACCTTTAATTCCTTATTTGATGGGGGAAAAACATCCTTATGGAACGCGGTTGTGTGACTATCAAAAATGTATTCGTACCAATGATTTAGATGAAGTAGGAGATAGTACCCATCATACTTTTTTTGAAATGCTTGGAAATTGGAGTTTAGGAGATTATTTTAAAAGGGAAAGCATAGAGTGGAGTTTTGAATTTTTAACAGAAGTATTACATATTCCAGTAGAGAAACTTTCTATTACTGTGTTTGCAGGAACGGATACTATTCCTTTTGATAAAGAAAGTTATGAAAAATGGCTAAGTTTGGGAATCACTGAGAGTCACATTGCAAAAACATTAGAAGATAATTTTTGGATAGCAGGAGAGGCTGGTCCTTGTGGACCGGACACTGAGATATTTTACTGGAGAAGTGAAGACGAAATTCCTGCGGTTTTTAACCCAGA
The DNA here is from genome assembly GCA_947087145.1 of uncultured Mycoplasmatota bacterium. GTDB lineage: Bacteria > Bacillota_I > Bacilli_A > RF39 > UBA660 > MGBC108787. The sequence continues at coordinate 510 of CAMUBM010000065.1, read as the reverse complement.
AGATAATCGTTGGGTGGAAATTTGGAACAATGTATTTATGCAGTTTCATAAAGAGAGTGATGGAAATGTCACAGAACTTCCTAATAAAAATGTCGATACGGGTATGGGGGTTGAGCGAACGACTGCTATCTTAGAGGGGGTCAATGATAATTATCAATCTAGTATTTGGAAAGATGTGATAGAACTTATTTCTTCTATTTCTGGGCTTCCTTATGAAGGAAATGAAAAATCGATGCGAATTATCGCAGACCACTTACGTACCGCCGTGTTTATTAGTGCAGATCCTGCTGGAATCAAACCTAGTAATACTGATCAAGGCTATATTTTAAGAAGATTAATACGTCGTGCTATTCGTCATGCCAAACGACTTGGTATAGATATAAATAGTGATTGGGAAAAACAAATTGCTAAGATTTTATTAAATAAATATAAAAAATATTATAAAGAAGTAGAGGAAAATGAGAGTGTTGTTTTAGAAGTTCTTAAAAATGAAAAAGAAAAGTTTAATCG
>CAMUBM010000064.1 GCA_947087145.1 uncultured Mycoplasmatota bacterium | reverse complement strand
TCGGTAGAGCATTTGACTTTTAATCAAAGGGTCGAGAGTTCGAATCTCTCGCGGGTCACCATTTGTTAATTTTACTTGAATCTTTATTGGTTCAAGTTTTTTTGTGTCTATCAGTTTACTTATTTTATATTTTTTCGACGCAGTTCGACAAATTTAGGAAATGCTTTTTTTTATACTACGATTATCTAAAGTTTTATGACGATTTTATTCGAAAATTGTTAACGATGTGTCGTTAATAAGTTTTGTACTTTCGTTGGTATACTTAAAAAGTAGGTGATTCATATGAAATTATCAAAAGCAGTATCCTATAGAATTTTAAGAATTTGTGAAGAAAAAGATGTTACAATTAACAAACTTGCCTCTATGTGTTATGTGACACAAAGTACTTTTCAAAGTTTGATTGATGGTCAATCTAGAAATCCAAAATTACTTACTATTATTCGTATTTGTGAGGGGTTAGATATTCAACTAAAAGATTTCTTTGATGACCAAGTATTTGATCATATAGAAAGGGAAGACTAAATGAAACAAATTAAAGAAACAAATAAAAAAACGACAATTCTGTTAGAAGAAGGAGAGATATTAGAAATTGTAGTTTTAAAAAGAAAGCAACATAAATTAGTAGTTAAATATCATAATGGTGTTTTATTTATTGATGAAATACCCATTCAAGAAATAGAACAACTTCAAGAAGAAAAAAAGGCCATTTGGGCCATGCAAGAGTATTTGGATAAAAATGAAGAAGAATAAATTTAAAAAAACGTAAGTTTAAAAGATTATAAAGGGATTTTGGTGGAAAATGGCTTGATTTTTCAAAATGTCTATACTATAATGGTATTGCATTTTGAAGTTTGCACCCATAGCTCAATTGGATAGAGCGCTAGACTACGGATCTAGAGGTTAGGGGTTCGACTCCCTTTGGGTGCACCATTTTAAATTTGGTGTAGCATTTTTTTATGAGTGTGCTATAATATATTAGACAACGGAAAGTGGCTCAACTTGGTAGAGCACTACATTTGGGATGTAGGGGTTGCAGGTTCAAATCCTGTCTTTCCGACCATTTATGAAATAAAAAAAGTCATTCTTTAATGAATGGCTTTTTTCTTGTTTTTACCATTGATCAATTAAAGTTTTATGTTCCAAAAAAGTTTCTGTAAATTTTCTTCTTGTATTTCAAAACTTGTTCCATGATCATGTGTATCACCTTTGCGTTCGCCTTCTCTATAAACACTTATTTTAAAATTTATTCGAATTTTCCCTTGTTCTATTAAACTTAAAAATTCTTTAAAGCCTTTCAACTTAAAGAAATAAATGGCATAGTACTTATAATATTGTGTTTCTTTTATTCGATTAGGCCAAGCTTTTATTAAAGCCAAGTACTTTAGTTTTCTTTCTAATTTTTCTTTTACTATTTTAAAATCCCAATAACTTTCTTTTTCTAAAAATATGCCATTTTTATCTGTAATAAGTAAACCTATTTTTTGTTTTTCATAATCTATCTGCAGTTTAAATAAAAAACGATTTGCAACTAATGTGGGTAAATTTCCTAGTACAGATACTGCTAATACCTTGTATTCTGTTGCATATCTATCAGGATATCCATATAATTGTGAAATTCTTCGGGCTTCAAAATTGCTCGGTCCTTTAGGTGCTGCATTAAAAAGTGTGATATATCCTTTTGAATACCCTACTTTGGTTTTTATTTCAATTCCAAGGTAATCGGGATTTTCTAAAGCATCTTCTTTTTTCCCAATTAAATCTTCAAATGTTTTTCCTATTCCAGTGAAACCATTTCTTGAAGATTTCACATAACCCATTTTTCTTATTCTTTTAAATTCATTGTTTAATTTTTCCAATGCTATCCATTCTTCTATTTCTGTTTTCATATGTTGTCCTTTCTTTTTTGAATTTAGTGGCTATCGTACTCTTTTTAAAGAGGAGATTTTGTCGGAATAAAGTTTTTTTTATTTTTTGTTGCATTTTTAATAAAAAAGTTTAGAATAGAGAGGCAAGAGGTGAAAAAATATGAAGGAAAAATATGCTCCAAGCTTAGATACTGGTATACTTTCTTTAGACAATAATTTTATTCAAGGTGGTGTTTTTGATAATGGAAATTATGAAAACTTAAATTTGGCACCCGTAGACAAATTGATTTGTGCTTGTTTAGGAAGTAAAATGTCTATCCAAGAAGTAGTAAAAGAATTATCAAAAAGAAATGTTTCCATTTCAGAAGAGCAAATAAATGAAAGAATAAAACTTTATCAAGAAATGTTCGCATCTTATTGTAAAAGTCAAATGTATTTTACTGCTCAAAAAGTTACGCATCCTTATAGAACAAAATAATCGCAAAAATGAAGTGATTTTTCTTCTCCGCGTCTATAAATATCGAAATGTATTTTTACATAGTTTATAGTAAAGCGAGATGGTTTTTGAATAAAGTACTTGTAATCATTTTGTATTGTATGTAAATATAATTTTTTCATATATTGAGGTGTTGATGTAGTTAAATTTGAAAAATAAAATCACTTATGTTGCTTATAAAAGTAATTTTTAGTTCTACCCATTTAGAAGATTTACAAAAAAAAGATTTTTTTGTTGATTAGGAAGTTCTTTTGAAAAGAAGGATATAAGGATTTCAACTTAAAAGCAATGTCAAGTCGTTGTATCGAGTACATGTGTTGACTTTTGAGTGGACAGATTGTTTTCTTTTTACGTTATTTCATGAGAACGTATTTGAACAAAAGAATTTTATTGATGGGATACAGATTTGTTTAGAAGAGATTAATTCTCTTTTTTTATTTTCTCTTAAAAAGTCTAAAATCGTCGTTTATTCCGTTCTTTCTTTTTGCTCTTTGGTATGGTATGATGGTAGCAGAATAGGGTTGATAATATGCAAGGAAAAACGTTAACAGATGCAAGTGTAAAAAAAATAGATGCTTATTTTCGGGCTGCCAATTATTTAAGTGTTGCGCAGTTGTATTTAAAAGATAATCCACTTTTGGAAAGAGAACTTACTTTTTCCGATATCAAATCAAAGTTGGTAGGACACTGGGGAACTGTACCAGGACAAAATTTTGTTTATGTTCATTTGAACCGTGTTATAAAAAAATACAATTTAAATATGATTTATGTTTGTGGTCCTGGACATGGAGGCCAAGCGCTTGTATCTAATACGTATTTGGAAGGAAGTTATAGTGAGTTTTATCCAGAAATTACAGAAGATACAGAGGGGTTACGTAAACTTTGTAAACAATTTAGTTTTCCTGGAGGAATAGGTTCTCATGCTACTCCTGAAACACCTGGTTCTATTAATGAAGGAGGAGAACTTGGCTATAGTCTTTCACATGCTTTTGGTGCTGTGTTTGATAATCCTAGTTTAATTGCAGCTTGTGTGATCGGAGATGGGGAAGCAGAGACAGGGCCATTAGCTACTAGTTGGCATTCTAATAAGTTTTTAAATCCTATTACAGATGGGGCGGTTTTACCTATTTTGCATTTGAATGGTTATAAAATTGCTAACCCAACAGTTCTTTCTCGTATTAGTGATGTGGAGTTGGATGCTTACTTACGAGGCTGTGGTTGGGAACCTTTTTATGTTAGTGGGAAAGAAGCCTTTAAAATGCATGAAGATATGGCAACTGTGATGGACCTTTGTATTGAAAAAATTAAAGAAATTCAAGGATCTGCCCGTAAGAAAAATGATGCGACACGACCTATGTGGCCCATGATTGTTTTACGTACTCCAAAGGGATGGACGGGACCAAAAGAAATCGATGGAAAGAAAATTGAAGATAGTTTTCGGGCCCATCAAATACCTATCGAAGTTACAAGCAATCATCCTGAAAGTTTAAAACGTTTAGAAGAGTGGCTTAGAAGTTACCGTCCTGATGAATTGTTTACGAAAGATGGTAAATTAAAAAAAGAGTTGAAAGCCTTGGCTCCTGTTAGTTTTCAACGCATGGGGTCTAATCCAAATGCCAATGGTGGCTCTTTGTTAATTCCTCTTACTTTACCAGATTTTAAAGAGTATGGTGTGAATGTTAGTAGACCTGGAGAAGTACTTGCCCAAGATATGACAGAATTGGGGCGATTTATTAAAGATGTTGTTGCTCAGAATGCAGAGAAACATAATTTCCGTATTTTTGGACCAGACGAGGCCTTATCCAATCGTTTAAATCATGTGTTTGATGTAACGGATAGAAAATGGAATGAAAGAGTTCTTCCAGCTGATGAGTTTTTAGCAGAGGATGGAGTCGTACTTGACTCGTATTTGTCAGAACATGCTTGTGAGGGCTGGTTAGAGGGATATTTGTTAACGGGTAGACACGGTTTTTTACATAGCTATGAGGCATTTATTCGAGTGGTTGATTCGATGGTAAGTCAACATGCAAAGTGGCTTAAAATGGCTGGAGAGGTTTCTTGGCGTAAAGATATTGCTTCTCTTAATTTAATCTTAACGAGTCATGTATGGCAACAAGATCATAATGGTTATACTCATCAAGATCCTGGTTTTTTAAATCACATTTTGACAAAGAAAGCCAATATTGTTCGTGCCTATTTGCCACCTGATGCGAATACTTTGTTATCTTGTGTGCATCATGTATTGCAAACTAAAAATTATGTGAATGTCATTGTTGCAAGTAAACATCCCACTCCTCAGTGGCTTACTCCAAAAGAAGCAGAAATGCATTGTGCGAAAGGAATTGGCATTTGGGGATTTGCAAGTAATGACCGAGGAGTGGAACCAGATTTAGTTATAGCTACTTGTGGAAATATGCCAACACTTGAAGGACTTGCTGCTGTACGTATTTTAAGAGAATATTTACCAGAAATACATATTCGTTTTGTCAATGTAGTAGATTTAATGAAGTTGCAATCTGCTTCTATCCATCCGCATGGTTTGAGCGATCATGATTATGATCTGATTTTTACTAAAGAAAAACCTATCGTATTTGCTTTTCATGGATATCCTAACTTAATTCATGAATTAACTTATCGAAGAGAAAATAAGAATTTGCATGTTCGTGGGTACAATGAAGAAGGAAGTATTACAACGCCTTTTGATATGCGTGTGTTAAATAAAGTGGATCGTTATCATTTGGTTTTGCTTGCTTTAGAATATTTGCCTTCTTTTGAGAACCATAGTATTTATTTAGCAGAGTATTGTAAAAATATGTTAGTGAAACATAGTGAATACATAAAAGAATA
>CAMUBM010000063.1 GCA_947087145.1 uncultured Mycoplasmatota bacterium | reverse complement strand
CATAGCAAATTATAGATAAGTCTTCAGTTATTGGTTTCAGCATCATTTCTTGTTCTATAGTTAAATATTTTTTCTCCATGAATTACCTCTTTTTCATTTTTTTAGACTACTACTCCTTCATGAAAAAAAGCAAGATTAGTTTTCTTGTTCATACTCGCAATTACTGCATACAATTTTATCTTTTTTCTCTACTAATAAGTTATCGCATTTTGGGCATTTGGCACCCGTTGGTTTGTACCAAGAAGCAAAATCACATTTCGGATAATTGGAACAGCCATAGAAAAATTTCCCTTTGCGTGTTCTCTTTTCAACGATTTTTCCATCACATTTTGGACAATCAGCAAGTTCTTTTGTTTCTTTTTCTTCTTTTTTGATGTATTTACAGGTCGGATAGTTGGAACAAGCTGTGAATTTTCCGTATCTTCCATTTCGTATGACTAGGTCACTTCCGCATTCTGGACATATTTCTCCCGTTTTTTCGGCTTCTTTCTTTTCCATTTTGTCAAAAGCTTCTTCGACCATTGGCTCAAATTTATCGTAAAATTCTCTTAAAACTTTAATGTTATTCATCTCATCATCAGCAATTTTATCTAAATCCGTTTCCATATTGCTTGTATATTCGACATTTACAATGTCACTAAAGTATTCTTGGAGTTTGTCAGTTGTTTCGATACCAATCTCGGTCGGAATAAATTTTTTGTCTTCTAAGAGAACATACCCTCTATCTTTAATGGTCGTTACGATTGTTGAGTAAGTACTGGGTCTTCCTATGCCTAAATTTTCTAGTTCTTTGATTAAACTACTTTCGGTGTATCTTGGAAGTGGTTTGGTAAAATGTTGTTCTTTTAGAATGGTACTTGCAATAATCGTGTTGCTATTGTATGACCCAAAGTCTGGTAAAATTGTATCCTTTTGTTCTTCAAAGGCACTATAAATTTTTAAGTATCCTTCAAATTTTAAGATGCTTCCTGTGGTTTTAAAAGTATAGCCATTGTTTTCTAAAATAACAGTTGTGGTTAAGAATTTGGCATCTGCCATTAGAGAAGACAATGCACGAATGTATATTAAGTTATAAAGTTTGTATTCGTCGGTCGTTAGGTATTTTTTCATACTTTCTGGAGTACGGAGAATACTTGTGGGACGAATACCTTCATGAGCATCTTGCATGGTTTTGTCTTTTTTTCCTACTTTGACATTTCCAATATATTCCGGACCATAGTTTTTCTTGATGTAGTCATATGTTTCAGCAACAAAAGATTGTGACACACGTTCTGAGTCTGTACGCATGTAAGTGATTAAACCCACTGTTTCGCTGCCTATGTCTACTCCTTCATATAGTTTTTGGGCAATACGCATGGTTTTGGATGGAGCAAAGTTAATTTTATTTGCTGCCATACGTTGCAAGGTAGATGTTTTGAATACAGGTTTGGCGCTTTTTTTAGCATCACTCGTTTTTACATCATCGATTTTGAAAGCATTCGATAATTTACTAAGAATTTCTTCTGCTTCGACTTCGCTTCCGATTTCTACCTTTTTCCCATGATACTTTTCTAAATCTGCTGTAAAATCTTTAAAGTCAGCAGTAATGGTCCAGTATTCTGTTGGGGTAAAGGCCTCTATTTCTCGTTCTCTATCCACAATTAGTTTTAAGGCAACACTTTGGACACGCCCCGCACTTTTTCCACCCGTTTTAGATTGCATCAGTTTGCTTAATCGAAATCCAATAATTCGGTCCAAAATTCTTCTGGTTTCTTGACTTTTTACTAAGTTGTCGTCGATTTTTCTAGGGTTTTCTATGGCGTTTAAAACAACGTCTTTGGTGATTTCATTAAAAACCACTCTACTATAATTGTCGTTGATGTCTAACGCATCTTTTAAGTGCCAAGAAATGGCTTCCCCTTCACGGTCAGGGTCGGTTGCTAGATAAACAAAAGAACTAGATGCAACGTCTTTTTTTAAAGCATTGATATCTTTCGATTTTCCTTTAATTGGCACATAATTGGGAGCAAAATCATTTTCAATGTCCACACCTAACCCAAATTTCCCACTGGTTGCTAAGTCTCTAATATGTCCTTTACTGGATACAACTTTGTACTCTCCTCCTAGGTATTTTTCGATAGTTTTTGATTTGGCGGGGGATTCTACAATGACTAATTTTTTCATAGTATGTTTTCCTTTCTAACTTGGTAAGTCTTTGGTTGAAACACTTGACTCGTAGGTACTTAATCCATTTTTTAAGTATTCAAAATAATTGGTTTCAATGACTAAATTGCTCATTTTTATTTTGTTATTTATTTCTTTGTTGTATGCTATTACTTCTTCTTCGGTATAATCTTCTTCTCCATAGTAGGTCATGATCCCATTGGTGGCATCATACCTTCCTATTTTTGTTTCCCAAGAACCATCCGCAAAGATAACACGATTTTTATAGGAATTTTGGTAATCTGGTGCTAATATATCTTCTCCCATATAAAGTCTTGGATCGTAGTCTAAATCAAAGAGATTGGCAAGAGTGGGAAGAATATTTATATAACTTGTATATGCATCAAATTCTTTCTTTGTTGTTTCACTATTATATATGACAAAAGGGGTTTTGTCGACGTTATTTCTTTCATTTACATTATAAGGAAGAACCAAATTCAAATCTTTGTTATTGAGTCCATAAGGATAATGATCTCCAAATAATACCAAAACTGTATCTTTTAGTACTTCTTTTTCTTCTAGTAGTTCTAGTAATCTTTCTAAAGCTAAATCAAGTTCTTTTAGTTTTGACATATATCTTTTTAGTTCGATAGGATAATGCGTCTCTTTAAATAAGTCTAGATGCTTATCTCCAAACTCGCTGGATGTCCCATAAGGTTGATGAGAAGTTACTGTTGCAAACCAAGACATAAATGGTTTTGTGGTGTCTATCCGTTTTATTGCTTCTTCCATAAGAGAAATATCACTTGGCCATTCTTTGTAAGCATTGCTATATGGAATTTGTAAATCTTCTACACCATAATAAATGCCTGACCCCATATTTTTATGAATGGTGTTTCTATAGTAGTAATGTTCGGTGTAGTTGTGGAAGGAACTTGTTTGGTAGCCAGCCTTATTAAAAACATTGAAAATACTTTGGCTGTAGGTGTTGTTTCGATAGTCATTGGCTGTACATTTCCTGTAAATCGTAAATAAACTCGTCATTCCGCTCATTTCGTTATTTCCTGTTGCACAAGAATTTCTCGGAGAATAAGAATTTTTGAAACTCCAACCTTCGGTGTACAATTTATAGAATGTTGGATAGTATTCAGGATGGATAAAGATTTCGTTTACTGATTCCATCATAATCACAATTACATTTTTATCTTTGAATACTCCTGTGTATTCGTTTTTATCACTGATGTTTTGGCTTAGAAAGTAACTATTTAGTGTTTTGTAATTTTTATCTGTGGTGTTGTTATCTAGTTCTATCCAGTCCGTATCGTCGATGTGTCTTGTATTGTCCGTAATTTCTTTCTCTTCTTCTGGCTTTTGAAAGTAGGAAAAATCTTCTTCATCTGGTTTAAAGATTGTTGTTTTGATATCTAAAAGGCCAAAGGTTGTTATTCCAAATTGGTTGACACTGATATTGGAATTGCTAGGATTTTTGAATAAAGTTTTGGTACTTTCGAGTTGCAAAGCATTTTGCATAAATTCTAGAGTTAGAGAACAATTGTAAAGAATACAAGATACCAATAGGACAACAAGGGCTATTCCTAAATTTTTCTTTCGATTTCGTATGTCAAAAAAGCTATCTTTTTCTTGGAAATAGTTTTTGAAAAGAAGTTTTTCTCCTTTTATTTTATAAATTATAAAGAAAAAGAAAGGTACAAATAAGAGATAAAAAGAAATATGAAAAGAGTCAAAATAGTCTTTGATGTAATCTGTGACTGCTCCTAATTGGCTACTGGCTCCTAGAGAAATATAAGTCCCTAGGTAATTTTCAAATCCTACTTGTAAAGTGGCATAGAGAGTAATAAAAAATAATAGAATGCCACTTAAAATTTTTCCTGTTTTTTCTTTTAATGGTTGCATTAGAAAAGCCATCACACTTGCTATAATATGACAACCTAAAAAAATTCTAACCATCGCCCAGTTTTGTAAAGGCATGGTAGAAAGAATACGAAATAAGATTTCGATACTTAGTAAAGAAAGGAATAAAGAAATATAGTTTTTAAATAGTTTGCTTTTTATGATTTTCTTCATGTTTATTTTTCTCACCTTTTTCTATTAAATCATGAACAGGTTTGTATGTAAACCGGTAATTTTCTAAAGGACCAAATTTTTCTAAACATTCTAAATGTAGTTTTGTTGGATACCCTTTGTGTTTATCAAAATGGTATTCGGGATGTTTTTTATGGAGGGCGTACATCATTTCGTCTCTAGTGACTTTTGCTATCACACTTGCTGCGGCGATGGATAAGGAAAGAGCATCTCCATGAATAATACTGGTAGAAGGTACTTCTAAAGATAGAGGCATCGCATCGATTAAAACGTGTTCTGGTTTCACTTTTAGGTTATTTAAAGCTTCTAACATAGCAAGTTTACTGGCTTCGTAAATATTGACTTCGTCGATTTTTTTAGCGGAAATTTCTCCAATACCAATCGCTATCGCATCTCTTTTTAGTATTTCAAAGAATTGATTTCTTTTTTTTTCACTTAGTTTTTTGGAGTCTGTAAGTCCTTCGAGTCGATAGTTTTGAGGTAGTATGACAGCAGCAGCAACAACGGGTCCTACTAGTGGCCCTCTTCCTACTTCGTCGACGCCCGCTATTCGCGTTATATTCTTTTTATAAAGCTCTGTTTCATATTTTAATAAGTCTACTCTTTCTGTCATTTTTCTACCCTTTCTCTTTACCCATTTTAGCATACTTTTTTAATTGTGGCTGTTTTTTTCAAAGAAAAAAGTAAATGAATGAATTTACTTCTATTTCAAAACTCTTCTTCTACTTTCGCTCTCGATGTAAGCAACAATTTCTTTTTCAAGTGTATTTGTGATGTTGTTTTTCCAAAAAGTATACTCTGGGATGCAGTCGATGGTTTCTTCTTTTTTATACAATTCTATTTTATTCGTTTCTTCGCCAAAGTGAAGGATGGTATCGTCTTTGTAAGGCACATAGTATTCTAACATTTTGTAGGTGCTTGTTCCATTTTTGCAAGGTGTTTCAAAAAGATAATCGTTTAGGGTTGCTTGGCTTAGAAATTGTTTTCTATAGTTTTCTA
>CAMUBM010000062.1 GCA_947087145.1 uncultured Mycoplasmatota bacterium | reverse complement strand
TAGGAGGATAATCATGTTTGAACATTATGGAATAGAAATAGCAAAGTTGTTTAAAAGAGCAGAGGGTTTTAGAAAAGAACTTAGACATCCTTATGTAGGAAGTGAACATTTATTACTGGCTATCTTAGAGGAAGATAATGAAATTAGTAGAAAATTGAAAGTATACGGTTTATCGTTTGATAAATTTAAGAATGAACTTGTTCAAGTGGTAGGTATGTCTAATAAGGATACTGATTTTGTTTTGTATACACCGCTTTTAAAGAGAGTGATTGAAAATGCTACCAATGATGCTGTGGATACAAATAAAGGGAAAGTTACAGAACGGCATTTGTTTCTTTCTTTGCTTGAAGAAGGAGAAGGAATCGCTATCCGTATTCTACTCGGTTTAGATATTGATTTGGATGCTTTGTATGATGAGTTAAAAGTAAGTCTTGTGTCTCCTTCTTCGAGTAAATTAGAGATTTTGGAGATTGGAAATAATTTAAATAAGAGTGTTTCTGATACTGAGCGGGTGATTGGAAGAGAGGAAGAAATTTCTTCAGTGATTGAAGCATTGCTTCGTAAAAAGAAAAGTAATCCATTGCTTTTGGGGAAAGCAGGGGTTGGTAAGACCGCGATTGTAGAGGAACTTGCTAGGCGTATTAATCATGGGCTGGTACCAACGGAATTGCTCGGAAAAACGATCGTGAGTTTAGAAATGGGTGCTTTGGTTTCTGGGACAAAGTATCGAGGAGAATTTGAGGAACGTCTTTCTAAAATTATTAAAGAAGTAATAGAGAATAAAAATATTATTTTGTTTATTGATGAAATTCATACAATGGTGAATGCTGGGGGAGCGGAAGGTGCAATTAATGCAGCAGATATCTTAAAACCTTATCTTGCTCGAGGAGAAATTAAGTGTATTGGTGCTACTACGACAGATGAATATTACAAAACGATTTTTAAAGATAAAGCGTTAGAAAGAAGGTTTTTTACTATTGATGTAAAAGAACCAGATGAAGAAAAGACAAAAGAAATTTTATTGGGAATTAAGAGTGAGTATGAACATCATCATGATTTAAAAATTAGTGATCAAAATATTTGTGATATCGTTACTCTTGCCAATAAGTATATGCCTAGTAAAAGTAATCCGGATAAGTGTATTGATTTACTCGATTTGATTTGTGCGAGTAAGAAGATGAAAACCATTCCTTTTGAAGAGTTGGAAAGTTTAAATAAAGAGTTAGAGAATATAAAAAAACAAAAAGAAAAGAATATTTATGAGGATAATTATGAGCAGGCGGCTTTGTGTAAGCAACAGGAAAATTTGCTTGTCTTGCAGATTAAAAATTTAATGGGTAGTAAAGAGAATTGTATTACTTATGAAGATATTTTGCATACTATTTCTAAGAAAACGAGTATTCCTTTGCTCGAAGATAAAAAGGCTTTGTTTGGAGTAATCAAACAGAATTTGGAAACGAATATATTGGGGGAAGAAAAAGCGGTAAGGTCTTTACTTAAAAATATTTGGTTTAAGTTTAATGGGTATAGTAAACCGCTTTCTTTATTACTTGTTGGTCCTTCGGGTGTAGGGAAAACAGAGAGTGTGAAGACGATTGCAAAAAGTATTTCTAATAGTAAATTGATTCGACTGGATATGAGTGAGTACAATTTGGATACTTCTGTGAATAAGTTAATAGGAGTGAGTGCTGGGTATGTGGGTTATGATGATGATTATATTTTTCGTAGTGTATTAGATAATCCGTATTCTATTATATTGGTGGATGAAATTGAAAAAGCCCATCCTCGAGTTTTGAATTTATTTTTGCAAATTTTAGATGAAGGTTTTGTTACGAATGCTAAGGGTGAAAAGATTGATTTTCAGAATACGATGATTTTTATGACAAGTAATGTTGTGAATGGTGAGGCGGTTGGATTTATGAAACAATCAAATGATGCATTAAGTTCAACATTCTCAAAAGAATTTTTAGGAAGGTTTACAGGAGTTGTACCTTTTGAAAAATTAGGAGAGGAAGTACTTAGTAATTATGTCAAAGAAAATTTAAAAGATACAAAGGTTATAATTAGCAAACTAATAGAAGAGGCAGAATGCGATAAATTTGGTCTTCGAAATTTAAAACATTTAATTTTAAAATATAATAGTGAGTTAGATATTGAAATTCCACTTTGAGTCATGGTATGATGAATAAGTAATAAGAATGAATTGCAATTTGGTTATTACATTTCTTTATTTATGGTCAAAGCATAAATAATTTTCTTTTGAGTCTAGGACGCTTCCTAGGCTTTTTGTTTCTAAAAAAGTATACGATAAATTGTCATGTGTTTTTGTTATTCCATCATTTTTGATAGAGTTATTTTTTTATTATATTTCTAGTATGTAATAAGTTGCAATTGTGTTTTTTTATAAACAAATTAAAGGAAAAAAGCGAAAATTCTTTAGCATATGTCAGTCGAAGTTAAGTTAATTTGTGTTATAATCTTTATAAGAGGTGTTTATGAAAGAATTTTATATTGACTTAGGGTCTTCTACTATTAAAGTTTATAAGTATGAAGAAGAACTAGTTTTACTAGAAGAACATTCTATTTATTTTAAAAATGATTTTTCTAAAGAGGATGGCATTAGTAAAGAAAATAAAGAGGCTTTGTTTGCCTATTTTACTGAATTGCAAAAGAAATATGGTTTTACTTATACTAATACTCATATTTATGTTACTGGTATTTTTAGAGAGCTAAGTTATTTAAAAAAGCAAGAATTGGTTCGTGATTTTAATGATAAAAAAGATTTGCATTTTAATATTATTAGTCATGGAATAGAAAATTATTATTTAGGAAAAGCTATGGAACATGATTATGATGGTAAAAAGGTAATGATTATTAATATGGGTGGTAAGACAACTGAAATTGTAACTTTTCAAGAAGGTAACATTGTAGATAGAAAAAATTTGAAGATTGGTGTTGCAGATTTAATGAATGCGTTTCCGAAGGTAAATGCTCCTTTCAGCGAGGTTTCTATTGAGGAAATGAATGCTTATGTAAAAGAAAAATTAAGTGAAGTTGTTTTTGATACAGATTATGATTGTGCTATTTTTACCGGCGGAGAAGAACGATTTGAAAAACTTACCAATTTTCATTTGGTAGAAAATGATTTGTTTTTTGATGGTGTTCATAAGTATAAATTGTCTTATGAAGATTATGTGGAGGGAACAAAGAAAGTATTCTTTGATGAGGCGTATACTTTAGAAAAATTATATGCACTTATGCCTGGAAATCCTAAATGGATGGATGGGGCTCGTCCTGGAGCTATTCTTCCTCTTGCTATTTTTGACTTGGCAAATATTCAAACGATTATTCCTTCGGATGTCAATTTAATTCATGGAGTAATAAGAGATAATTATTAATAAAAGAAAGAAGGGGTCTTAATGACAAGAACAAGATTTGCTCCAAGTCCTAGTGGGTATATGCATGTTGGTAATTTAAGAAGTGCACTTTTTGCTTATTTGCTTGCTAAACACGATAGTGGAGAATTTATTTTAAGACTTGAGGATACGGATCAAAATCATTATGAAGTGGGAGCAGAAGAATTTATTTATCAAGTTTTAAATGATTTTCAATTAATATGTGATGAAGGACCTAAAAATCCTGGAGAGAATGGACCTTATATTCAGAGTGAACGAATGGATATTTATAAAACATATGCAGAAAAGTTAGTGAAGAGTGGTTTTGCTTACTATTGTTTTTGTGATAAGGCAGCTCTTCTTAACAAACGAATAGAAGCCCAAGAAAATAAAAATTCTTATATGTATGATGGTACTTGTCGTGATTTTCCCAAGGATGAGGCAATGCGCAGAATTGCAGCAGGGGAGAAATACGTAATACGACAGAAAGTTTTACATGAGGGGCAAACGAGTTTTAAAGATTTGGTGTATGGAGATGTTACTTTACAAAATCAAGATATGGAAGACCAAATTTTAATCAAAAGTGATGGGATGCCTACGTATAATTTTGCCAATGTAGTGGATGATGCTTTGATGGGAATTAGTCATGTTACAAGAGGAGTAGAGTATTTATCCAGTACACCAAAATATTTACTTTTGTATGATGCTCTAGGATTTCCAAGACCAGAATTTGTCCATCTTCCTCATGTTTTAAAAGAGGATAAAACAAAGTTTAGTAAAAGAAATCGTGATGCCGATTTAAGAGATTTATTGAAACATGGTTTTTTACCAGAAGCGATTCTTAATTATATTGTGTTTTTAGGATGGAGTCCTAAAAGTAATCGAGAGTTTTTTTCTTTGGAAGAACTCGTTCAAGTATTTTCTATAGAAGCAATTCACAAGAGACCTGCTACATTTTCTATGGCTAAATTGAAATGGTTCAATCGACATTATATTAGTGAAATGGAAGATGTTTCTTATTTACAATTTGTTCGTCCTTATTTAGAAGCAGTATATAACTTAGACGGAATAAGCGAAGAGTGGATAAGTACTTTGTTATTGACTTTCAAAAATAGAATTTCTTTTGGTGCGGAGATTGGTTTGGTTACTCATTTATTTTTTGCAAGTGATGTTGAATACGACGAGGATTGTATTCGTTTCTTACAAAGTGATGTTCGTATAAAGCATACATTAGAAGTATTTAAAGAAGAAGTGAAAATTGTGGATGAGTGGGAGAAAGAAAATATTCAAAATCTTATTATCCATGTAGGAGTAAAAGCCAATGTAACTGGTGAGATGTTATATATGCCTATTCGTGTTGCCATGACAGGAAGTATGCAGGGAATTGATTTGGTGACGACTTTGTATTTGCTTGGAAAAGAAATGGTACTTGAGAGATTAGGAGAATAGTTTATGGCAAGTGCTGCAATCCATTTAGCAATTGCAAAAAAATATTTGGTGAAGCATAAAGATTTGGATAAAAAGGAAATACTTCGTGGGACTTTGTATCTTGATGCGGCTAGTGATAATGATAAAAGCCATTATACTAGAAAAAATAGAGGATTTGATAATGTAAGTCATGTTCGTAGTAAAGTGGATTTGTATGCTTTTTTATTAAACAATAAAGTTTGCACTTCTTTTGAAGTAGGATGATTTTTTCATTTGGTTACAGATTATTTGTTTTTTCTAGAATGTTTTACAGAAGAGTATTTGTTAAGTAAATCTTATCAAGAATTCTGTAGTGAACTTTATCATGCGTATGATTGTTTAGATTCTTATTTATTTACTAAATATCATATTGTTAAAGAAGATTATGAGGCATATCCGAATGAGTATTATCCAGGAATTCCTTATGAAGAATGTATTTTATCAAAAGAAATGGTTGATGCTTTTATAGACAGAGTAAGTTCTATTGATTTAGAAAAA
>CAMUBM010000061.1 GCA_947087145.1 uncultured Mycoplasmatota bacterium | reverse complement strand
AGAAAAAGTGGTACAATAAATAAGAAGAAATGAGGATAAAAAATGAAACGAAAAAGAATAACAGAAATATTTCCTTTTTTAGTACCATTACGTATTTGGCAAAGAAATGTCGTGGTAAATACCAAAATGGCTCTAGACAAAAATCACTACGCGCATAAAAAAGGGGAGTATTTGCCTTACGAAATTGCAAACAACAAAACTTGGATGATTAACGAACAAAGTGGCCATGACATCATTTACCAACAAAACAAAGTCCACAACTTAAAAATAACCAGTGAAACTATGAACAAAGTTTATATTTATCCAGGTGAAATATTCTCTTTCAATTATTTAGAAAAATACACCAAAAAATATGGCAAGTTAAAAGATGGACTTACTCTAAGAAACGATAAAATTATTCATGAAAAAGGCGGAGGAGTATGTCATTTAAGCAATTTACTTTACTATACCTTCTTAATGACACCTTTAACCATCCTAGAAAGACATGGGCACAAAATCAAATCTTTTCCCAATCCCGATAAAGATGCCTTAGATGGTGTAGATGCTACTATTAATAAAGGATGGCAAGACTTAAAAGTAAAAAATGAGACCAATCATATCTTTCAAATTTGTATTTCTTTCGACGAAGAATACATGTATGCTACAATACGTTCCGATGTCGAAACCAATGAAGTAGCAACAATATCCAATGAAGACTTCAAGTACATTCGAAAAAAGAATCAAATATATGAAAGTGTCGCAGTAGTAAAAACAACCAGAAATAAAAATACAAATGAAATCATAGAAAAGAAAAAACTATACGACGAAATTGTCGCAGTAGGTTACGAATTACCAGAAAATACAAAAATAGAAGAGGTGGAAGAATGAAAAAAATACATGTTGCTTGTTTTTTTGGCGGTTGTTCCAGTGAATATGGTGTTTCTTTGGTATCTGCTACCTCTGTAATCAACAACTTAAATCAAGAAAAATACGACCTGACATTTATTGGAATCACAGAAAAAGGAGACTTTTATCTTTACACAGGACCTATCGAAAAGATAGAAAAAAACGAATGGAACCAAAAAGAATATACTAAAAAAATAACCATTTCTACCAATCGAAGTGACCATGGCTTTATTATTGTAGACACGAAAGAAGTAGTGCCTATAGATATTGCATTCCCAATACTTCATGGAAAAAATGGGGAAGATGGTAGACTACAAGGACTATTTGAACTTGTAGGAATTCCTTTTGTAGGACCAGGAATGCTTGCAAGTGCCTTATGCATGGATAAATTTATTGCCCATGAACTTGTACGATTAAATGGTATAGAAGTACCTAAATCCGTTTTACTAACCAAATACAACAAAGAACAAAAACTAGAAGAACTAAAAAACTTAAACTATCCACTATTTGTAAAACCTTTAAAAGCTGGTTCTTCCTTTGGAATAACAAAAGTGAGTGATAAAAAGAAACTTGCGAGTGCCATAGACTTTGCCTTCACCTATGACGATGCTGTAGTCGTAGAAGAAAACATTGATGGCTTTGAAGTAGGATGTGCCATATTAGGAAATGAAGAACTAACAATTGGAGAAGTCGACGAAATAGAACTCCAAGAAGGGTTCTTTGACTTTGAAGAAAAATACAACTTAAAAACCAGTAAAATTCACTTACCAGCAAGGTTGCCTGAAGAAGAAAGAGAAAAAATAAAAAATACCGCTTTACAAATCTATCAAATTCTAAATTGTAAAGGTTTTGGAAGAGTAGACATGTTTTATACACCAGACAAACGCATTGTATTCAATGAAGTCAACACCATTCCCGGATGTACCTCACATAGTAGATACCCTTCGATGCTAAAAGAAATTGGAATGCCTTTTCAGGACGTACTCGATAAATTAATAGAACTAGGTCTAGAAAATGAATAATTTAGATAAAGAAAGAGCCTGGGTAGAAATTAATCTTGCGAGTTTAGAAGAAAATGTAAGAAATATCCAAAAAAGTATACCAACCTCCACGAAAATTATGGCCATTGTAAAAGCGGATGCCTACGGCCATGGTGCAATAGAAGTTTCTAAACATTTAAATAAAATAGGTGTGTATGATTTTGCAGTGGCAACACTCGAAGAAGGAATCGTCTTGCGAGAAAACAAGATAAAAGGAACCATTCTTGTTTTAGGGTACATATCTTTGCCAAACTTAAGACTTGCCGTAGAACACGATTTAACCATCACCGCAGTGGATAAAGAATACGCACATCGTATTTTACATATGCCATTAAAGAAAAAATTAAAAGTACATTTGAAAATCAATACAGGAATGAACCGTCTAGGAATTTCCTATGATGACATCGATTTTATAAAAGAAATATACAAAAAACAAGAAATTGATGTGGTAGGAATGTACTCCCATTTTTGTGTTGCGGATAGCAAAGAGGCAGAAGACATTGCTTTTTCTCATTTGCAACAAACAAGATTTGATACCTTAATCAAAAATTTAAAAGAATCTGGATACAACGTGGGAAAGACCCACCTACAAAGTAGTTATGGCATTTTAAATTACAATGAAAATAGAGAGTATAGTTATGTGCGTCCTGGCAATATATTATATGGGGTAGACAGTAGTAAAAAAGTATACAAGAAAACGAATCTTCCTTTAAAATCGATGCTAAGTTTAAAAGCAAGAATAACCAGTGTAAAAGAAATAGAAAGTGGGGAAACCATAAGTTATGGAAGAACCTACAAAACAATAGAAAAAGAAAAAATTGCCACTGTTTCTATAGGTTATGCTGATGGATACCCAAGAGAACTATCAAATAAAGGTGTCAAAGTCGTAGTAAATAACCAATACGCGGAAGTAATAGGTAGAATTTGTATGGACCAACTCATGATAAATGTGACCAATATTCCAGAAATCAAAGTAGGAGATATTGTAACTTTGATTGGAAATATCCCAGAAATTACAGCAGAAGAGGTTGCAGAAAAAGCAGGAACTATCACCAATGAACTTTTGTGTTGTCTAGGGCCTCGTTTACACAGAGTATATATAAGCAAACGTGAAGAAATCTAAACCATTTCTTCTTTTTTTTGACAAATTTTTCTTTCTTTTTATGTCAAAATAAACACATTTTCAATGGTTTTTGAAAATTAGAAAGGAGGAAATATGTTAGAATACTTAAAATTTTTATTCTACCAAATTTGGGAATTTTTCGACTACCGAAGAAGATAATTCTCTACCAAACTATTTAGAAACAAATCTAAATAGTTTTTTACTGCCTTCTATGATACAATGAAGTTAATCAAAAGTGAGGGAGAGTGTATTATGAACTTCTTAAAAATCGTATTAATTTCTACCTTTGAACCAGACACTTCTTTTGTTTCTTTTTTAAAAGAGTTAAAAGAGATAGGAGTAGAAGTATTAGTCATCGACGATGGTAGCACCATAAGTTTTCAAAAAACATTCGAAGAAGCAGAAAGACTAGTAAAAGTCATTCACCATGAATTTAGTAAAGGAAAAGGGGCTTGTATCAAAACAGGACTAGAATACATCAAAGCAAATTGTCATACTAACTATTGTGTTACTACCATGGACTACCAAAAAAAGTATGCAATAGAAGACGTAAAAGCAGTACTAGAAGAAGCAACGAGAAATCCAAATGCTTACGTTTTAGGAGCAAAGCGAAGAACCAAAGATACATCCAAAATCAAGAAATTAAGTAGTGAAGCCATGCGTCTTGCTTACCAAAAGAAAACTGGAAAAGACATCTATGACACCCAAGCAGGACTTCGTGCATTTACGAATAACTTAACAGATTTTTTATTAAATATAAAAGGAAACCACTTTGATTACGAAATCAATTGTTTACTAAAATGTGCGGAACAAAATATAGAAATCAAAGAAGTAGCATTAACCAAAGAGGAACAAATACTCTTAGAAAAAAAAGAAATAAAAACTCCCGAAAAAGAAATATTTACCTTTGCCATGTTTCCTTGTATAGGAATTGCCATTGATTTTGTTCTGTTTTTAATATTATTCCTTTTCTCCAAACAAGCCATTCTATCGAATATATTTGCTCGTATTATAAGTTCTTTCATTAACTTCAGTAGAGACAAAAAACAAATTTATAAAGAAGAAGCAAGTACTTCTAAAGTGGCAAAATACTACTTTTTATTTGTCGGAGGCATTCTCCTTGCCAACACATTAATCATAGCTTTCTTAACTTCGGTATTTAACCTGCCAGTCATTTTTGCCAAGATAATTACAGAAATTGCCATCTATGCCATGTGTTTTAGTATCAAAGAAAACTGGCCTGCAAAAGAAACCAAAGAAGGGCAAGCATGAATTCTGTCCAACAACTGATAAAAGAGATTTGTGAAGAACTAGGAATTACTTTTTCTCTAGTTTCCAAAAATTGGATCATATTACTCCAAAAAGAAAACAAAGTAAGAAGTATTGTGGGCTATAAATTTGATTTAAACAACCACGCGGCAGGACAAATTTGTGACGATAAATTTGCATTGTATGAAGTATTAAAACACGAAAATATCCCAGTGGCAGAACACCAAATAGTATTCAAAAACTACCAAAAAGAAAATGTCTTTTCCTACGCTGAAAAATATAAATTTGATATGGTGGTAAAAAACAATACGGGAACGTGTGGCAATGGAATGTATCATACAACAACGAAAGAAGAACTTTTAGAAAAGATAGAAGAATTATTAACAAAGTATGAGTCAGTAAGTCTTTCCCCTTATTACAAAATAAAAAATGAATACAGAACCATTATATTAGACGGAAACATAGAATTATTTTATGGAAAAAAACTTCCAAAAGTAATAGGAGATGGACAGCAAACGATCTATGAACTTTTATATAATTTCAATCCCTATTATTTTAAAGAAATGCAAAACTCTTCTTTAAATAGAATTCTAAAAGAAAATGAAGTTTATGAATACAATTGGCAATTTAATCTATCAAAAGGAGCCATGCCTTTTTTAGAAGTAGAAAAAAATATTCAACAACAAGTAGAAAATCTTGCACGAAAAGCCGCAGAAAAAGTAAATATTCGGTTTGCAAGTATAGACGTTATTGAACTAGAAAGCGGTGAACTTTTGGTTTTAGAAATCAATAGTGGAGTCATGTTAAAAAGTTTTATGGAAATCGTTCCAACAGGAAGAGAGATTGCAAAAGATATTTACAAAAAAGCGATAGAAGAGATGTTTGATAGATAAGATTTAACATCCCATTGCATTTTTGAACTACATAGGATTTAGATACCAAAAATATCTTTACATCTATAAAAAAATAAGTTATTCTTAATTTAAGCGAGACACTTACTTTAAGTGCTTGCCAGTTTTGACAAACACCTTCCTATATTGGAATGGTGCTTTTTTTAATCCTTTCGAAAACCAAAACCCCTAAAGATTTATTTAAAGATAATCAAAAGAACTATTATCGTAAGAAGTGCAACAACGAGTAATTCTAATTTTAGAGTTTGCAAATCTTTTTTCAAAACGACCACTCCTCCCATAAAGAAATTCGTGGCAAGACCAAATTTCATTCCCTTGCTAGATACACTATAACAAATGTAAAAAAC
>CAMUBM010000060.1 GCA_947087145.1 uncultured Mycoplasmatota bacterium | reverse complement strand
TAGACAAAATCACCGAAAAAGATTTAACTTATTTATCCAATGTTCGTCAAATTACACTGGTAACGAATGCTTTAAATAGTATCAAAAATGCAATAGAAGATGCTAATAAAGAGATACCAGTAGATATGTTAGAAATTTACTTAAGAAATGCTTTCGATGAATTAGGAATATTAATCGGAGAGAAATACGAAGACGAACTTATCGATAAATTATTTAAAAATTTTTGTTTAGGAAAATAGAGGAGAATATATGATTGAATTAGGAAAACAACAAGACATAGAAGAAATTTTAAATAGTATCAACGAAGCAAAAAAAGAAATGGAAAACGATCACAATCCTCAATGGAGTGAAGACGATTATCCAAATTTTAAAATTCCTAGTGATATTGAAAAAGAAAATCTATATGTTTATAAAGAAGACAACCATATTCAAGGATTTATTGTTATTGAAAAAGATAAAGGAGAATATGAAAGATTAGTAAAAACAAGTAAAGAACCATCGTATATTCTACACAGATTAACCATTCCTAAAAAATATCGTCATTTAGGGATTGCAAAAAAACTAATACGATTTGCAGAAGAATTGGCAACGAAAAATAAAATAAAAGTAGTAAAAGGCGATACAGAAGTTTCAAATACAAAAATGAATAATTTATTTAAAAAGTTAGGCTATATAGAAAAAGGAACATTTATTTATGAAGATTATCCCGGAAAATATATTTACTATGAAAAAGAAGTAGGAAGTGATACACATGAAATATGACATCATTGTAGTTGGAGGAGGCCATGCCGGTTGTGAAGCGGCTCATATCGCTGCGTTTATGGGTAGTAATACATTACTTGTAACCATGAACAAAAAAAATATTGCTGATATGCCTTGCAATCCATCCATTGGAGGAACCGCAAAAGGTGTTATCGTTCGTGATATTGACGCACTAGGTGGACTCATGGGAAAAATTGCAGACCAAAGCCATTTTCAAATCAAAATGCTAAATAGCAAAAAAGGTCCAGCCGTAAGAAGTCTTCGCTGCCAAGCAGACAAAATAACCTATCCGAAAAATATGCTATTGGCTTTAGAAAATACTCCAAATTTAAGCATAAAAGAAGCCATGGTAGAAGATATCCTAACTGAAAACAACCAAGTAAAAGGAATTGTCTTAGCAACAGGGGAAGAAATACTTTGTGATTGCTTAATACTTACAACAGGGACCTATTTAAAAAGTAACATCTTAAGAGGATCCGTATCTACAGAAGGAGGTCCACACGGAGAAGCAAGAAGTAACCATTTAAGTGATAATTTGCGTCGTTTAGGATTTACCATTCAAAGATTAAAAACAGGAACTCCTCCAAGAATAAAAGCATCTTCTATAGATTTTTCCAAATGTAGTGAAGAATTAGGAGATAACAAATACTATACATTTTCTCATGACGATACGCCAAAATACAAATTAGAAGAACAGCAAAAATGTTTTCTTATTTATACCAATGAACAAACTCACCAAATCATTTTAGACAATTTAGACAAATCGAGTATGTACGGGGGTTATGTGACTGGAATAGGACCGAGATATTGTCCATCCATTGAAGATAAAATTGTCCGTTTCAAAGACAAAGAAAGACACCAATTATTTCTTGAACCAGAGAGTATGTATTATGACGAATGGTACATTGGGGGCTTTTCTACAAGTATGCCAGAGAGTGTTCAAGACAGTATGGTCCATAGTTTACAAGGACTTGAAAATGCAATCATTACCAAATATGCCTATGCGATAGAATACGATGCCATTGACCCTTTAGAACTAAAACCATCGCTAGAAACAAAAATTATAGAAAATTTATTCACAGCAGGGCAAATCAATGGGACCAGTGGTTACGAAGAAGCAGCAGGGCAAGGGTTACTTGCAGGGATAAATGCTGTATGCAAACTAAAACAAAAAGAACCACTTATTTTAAAAAGAAATGAATCCTACTTAGGCGTTCTAATCGACGATTTAGTCACCAAAGGGACCAATGAGCCATATCGGATGCTTACCTCAAGAGCTGAATATCGTCTTCTTCTCCGTCATGACAATGCCGATTTACGCCTTCGTGAAATTGGCCACCAATATGGAACGATTACAAATGCGATGTACCAAAATTATTTAACTAGAAAAAAAGAGATAGAAGAATTAAAAGAATTTTTGAGTATTACAAAATTAGAAATGAACGAAGAGGTAAAAGAAAAGTTTCAAGAAAATAATTTTAGACTTCCTCTAAACAAAACAAATTTTCTAGAACTTTTAAAACGACCAGAAATTACATTAGAATTCTTAAATAAATTTATAAAAATACCTTTTAAAGAAGAAATACAAGAAATAGTAACCATTGAAATCAAATACGAAGGGTACATCAAAAAATGCGAAAAAGAAATAGAACGCATGCTAAAACTAGAAGAAAAACAAATTCCAACAGACATTGATTACAGCAAAGTTAAAAATCTTGCCAGTGAAGCCCGTCAAAAACTAGAAAAAATAAGACCACTTTCGATTGGACAAGCCGCAAGAATTAGTGGAGTTAATCCTGCAGATATCTCCATACTTGTCGTTTATTTAAAAAAGGAATATGCCAATGAATAAAGAAGAATTTATAAAATTAACTAAAGAACTAGAAATTGACTTCACAGAAAAACAACTGAGAGAGCTAGAAATCTACAAAAATTTTTTAATAGAATACAATAATCATACCAACTTAACAGCCATCAAAGACGAACCAGGAATTTACCTAAAACATTTTTATGACTCTCTTACACTTTATCCTTATATAAAAGAAAAACAAAAAATTTTAGATATTGGTACAGGTGCAGGATTTCCTGGAATGGTATTAGCTATTACTTGTCCAGAAAAAAATTTTATTTTACTAGATGCAAATAATAAAAAAATAAACTTTTTGCAAGAATTACAGACAAAACTTCAATTAACCAATATAGAATGTGTCCACGATAGAGCAGAGAATTACGTAAGAAATCATAGAGAAGAATTTGATGTCGTAACATCTAGAGCAGTTGCAGAATTAAGAATATTAACAGAACTATCTCTTCCTGCTTTAAAAATAGGAGGTATCTTTCTTCCTATGAAAAGTAATATCGAAGAAGAACTAGAAAATGCTAAAGATACCATAGAACTTTTAAATGGCAAACGAATAAACCAAGTTTCTTTTGAACTTCCCATAGAACATAGTAAAAGAGCTATCCTTATTATAGAACATAGTAGTAAAACAGACTGTCTATATCCGAGAACTTATGATAAAATTCTTAAAAAGCCATTGAAAAAAAGAAACAAATAAGATATATTTATAGTAGGCTAAAGGGGCTGATTAGTATGAATATGGATAAAAATATCCAAGAAATACCTATGGAGGATATTATTCCCAACAGGTTTCAACCAAGACTTGCATTCAATGAAGAAGGAATAAACGAACTTGCTGAGTCCATCAAACAACATGGGATTATTCAACCCCTTGTTGTAAGAAGATTAGGAGACAAATTTGAAATTATCGCAGGAGAACGTCGTTACAAAGCGGCAACGATGGCAGGTTTAACAAAAGTTCCTGTAATTATTTCAGATATCGACGATAATAAAAGTGCAGAGGTGGCTCTAGTGGAAAATATACAAAGAAGAAATCTAACCGCAATTGAAGAAGCAAAATCCTATAAAAATTTATTAGATAGAGGATACTTAACCCAAGAACAATTAGCAAACAAAATGGGTGTATCTCAAAGTTCAATTGCTAATAAATTACGTCTTTTAAATTTAGACGAAGAAGTACAGGATGCCTTACTAAATGAGAAAATATCCGAACGGCATGCCAGAGCACTTTTAGCATTAGAAAATAAAGACGACCAAAAAAAATGGTTGCAAAGAATTATTGCAGAACGTATGACGGTTCGTCAATTAGATATGGAACTTAAAAAATTACAAGAAAATGGTGGAGAAGAAGATACAGGAATTCCTCTAGTAGATATCAATCCAAACATTGAAGATATTGTAAACAATGCTGAAGATATCAATGTTATTCGTGAACCACACGATGTAGCAAGTATGTTACTTCCAGAAGGTGCTGTAAAAGAAGAACCAAAACCAGTAGAACAACCAGAAACTCCAACCAAAATGCCTAATAAATTCTTTAATTTTTTGGAAGACGAACAAGCCAATATGAATGTGATTGAACCTGACGAAATCTTTAATATGTTTAATCAGAGTGAAGCCCCAATCGAAACACCAGAACAATCAGTTGAAGTTTCAAATGAGATAACGAATACCGAACCATTATTACAACCAGAACCAACAATAGCAGAAACTGCAACACAACCAGAAGAAAAAACAGAAACAATCTCTTCTGTAGAATTACTTGACGATTTAGAAAATATAGAAAGTCCATCCTCAGAAACCCCAACGATAGAGGAACCAATGATCAATCCATTTGCAGGGTTAAATGAATTTGTACCCCTTGAAAATCCAGAGCCAATCGAAAACGAAGTGAAAACGGAACAAAACACCGAACAAATACAAGAAACCCCAGTTTTATCTGAAGTGAATGCAGAAGCACCTATAGTTGAACCAACAATTACTGAAGAGCAACCAGAACCAGTCCAAGAAATTGCCAAACCAGAAGAGAATAATGCAACATCTATAGAACAACCGATTTTAGAACCAGTTTTACAACCAATTGAACCAGAAAATATACAAATAGAAGAACAAACAGTAGTAACTCCTATAGAACAAAATAATCAAATCTTAGAAAATACAGACACAAATGCAATTATTGAAGAACAAACAGAAACGACAGAACCAAGCAATAATGAAGAAGTTACTCCATTTAAATCTATATTTTTCAATACAGGAGAAGAAGAACCAGCACCAGTGATAGAGGAGACTCCAATAATTAACAATACAATTGAAGAAGTAAAACCAGTAGTAGAAGAACCATTAGTAGATCCTTTAGATAGTATTGTTACTTTAGAACCAGATTATGAAGCTCGTCAAAAAGAACTTGCTGGTAAAGATTTAAAAACTGCTATTAATGTAGTAAGAGAAACAGTAAGTGATTTGGAAAATAGAGGTTTCTTAGTAGAAATAGAAGAAGCAGATTTAGAAGATATCTATCATATAACAATTAAAATCAATAAAAACGATTTATAAAAAGGAGTAGGAATTATATTTATTAGTATTTCGATAATTGTAAGTGCAGAAGAAATCACTCCAAGATAGTATACTTATGTTTGGACATGGGATTATAAGAGAATGCATATTATTATATTCTTGATTTATCTTTAAAAATTCATAATTGCCATAAATGAAGCAGCATCTAGTTGGTTTAAAACAGGATATCATAAAAATCCTTTTGTATCCAATGACTAGAAAAACTACACAAAGTGGGAGCCCTATAGATTTTTATAAAAAGAATTTAGAAGAAAACCAATTGGGAAAAGTAAATATGTTTCATTTTGGTGGAAGTGAAATTCAATATGATTCACACGGATGTTCTGTCCAAGATTGAAGATATTGCAAGATATATATGGATGAAAATCATTTGAACCAATACTTTGGCTATGCGACAGAAAATTACCAAAGCATGAAAAGAAAAGTATTGGTTTTAGTTTGGCTCATGCTGCCTCTGATGCAAGAGTTATGTGGAGAGCATTAGATACCACTACAG
>CAMUBM010000059.1 GCA_947087145.1 uncultured Mycoplasmatota bacterium | reverse complement strand
TAAAAGCCTTTAACATATTTATCTGCTAAAGGCACTAATTCAATATTTTCTTTTGTTAATTCTAACTTAATATCAGGGTTAGACTTATAGGCTTTTTTCTCTCGTTTATTGTGTGAGCCTATTTGTGCTAAATCATTAAGTGTCAATATTGGTTCACTTTTAAAAATCGCATAATTTAAATCCATATATCAATCCTCGCTTTCATTAAATTTAGACATAATAAAAGATACTTTTTAATCATAGCATCTTATTTTATTATTTTATTAAAATTTCCTTTTCAATTTTTTGGATTCAATTCCAAAATTAAAAACTTAAAAATATTATTTTGAATGATATAATTGATGCAACGGATCAAGCCATACAACATAAAAAATATTTTCAATGAAAAAACCGTGCATCCTAAAAGTAGAATTGTTTATTCCAAGTTGCCAACAATCATCTTTTATTTGTTCCATCAAGTCCTCATTTAGACTAGTAAAACCTATTTCTCTAATTTGTGGATCCTTCCAATCAATTGGATGAATATGATTATGTTTCTTCCACGATTTATCTGACAAAGCCTTTTTAAAATTATCTTTATGACAATATTCTCCCAATTTACAAAAATAATCATCAATAAACTGGTTAAATATCCTCGTATCATTTAAAGATTTTAGTGAATATTTAGAATTTGATAAATCTAAATATTCATATGAAAATGTTATCTTTAAATTATCATTATTAATTAAAGTAGTAGGTAAAGTTTTATTTGGTTTTTTAGAGGTTTTCGCTTTTTTGGATCCCATTATAAACTATTATAATAAACAAACATATCTTCTTCTGAAATCAAATTATTAGATGGTTCAGAAGGTGCGCGATTTCCTCTTGCATTTATCCAAGGTGATTCTGCATGAGTCATAGTTTCTAATTCATAACCAGTATATTTTCCAAAAGTTTTGTAAATCATATTCAAAAAATCTTCAATTTCTCCACTTATTGTAGGATTAATTTTTCCATCATACCTATCAATTATACCATAATTTGACGGCATAAAATTATATAAAGTCCTACATACTGGTCCATGAACCCATGCTTCAAAAGTTGTATTTTCACACAATTTATTTTGTATATTATCCTTTTCATCATTATTTAATGCAATATACCATGCATAAGCATAATAAACTAATTTTTGAAGTTTTTTATTTGACATTACTTCTTTAGTTCTAAAAAAATTTGCCACATCAAAAACAGTTAATTTCATTTCTCCCTTTTCCATATTTACCACCAAACTACTTTTATGTACCTTTATTCTAAATACATAATAACATAAGTTTTTAAAGTATTGTACTATTTTTTTGATCAAAGTCAAGTTTTTTCCCCTTTCTTTACAAAAATCTATTTTTAACATATCATATTTTTTCCACTATTTCATTGGAAGGTTTTGTCATATTTTGACAGCAAAGAAATTTAATTCTTTTATAAATAATACTAATACCATTTTTTATTATGTTAAATAATTTTTAAATGACTAAAAAAGATACTCTGCTAACAAAGTACCTTAACTTATAGATTTATTGTTTACCACAACATATTATTGTTGGGGAACAAAAACTTAGGGTGACCTGCATCTATTACTACTCTTTTTGTAGCTCTTAAAGACATATTTTATCACCTCTAGTTTAATATATGAAAAAAAAGAACTTGATGTTCTTTTAGTCAATTATAATATCTTCTTTTTCAATTTTTTTATCTCTTTTTTTTAACTCTTCTTCTGCTGACAACATTTTGCAAATGTAGGTTTGTCAAACAAAAGTTACTAAGGTAACAACAAACCTGCATTACTACCGAATCAAACAAAAAAAGATATGGTTAATTTTCACCATACCAAAATTTTTAACTCGCTGCCTTCGACAAATGAATCTCCGTCGTCTGAAGTTCCTCTCCACGATAATAACTAATCGTTACCTTATCTCCAACATTATGTTTATATAACTGATATTTCAAATAGGCAAGACTCTTAATCTCTGCATCACCAAGTTTTGTAATAATATCTCCACTTTTCAATCCTGCTGCTTCGGCTGGACTTCCTTTCTCCACACTATCTATATACACTCCACTAGAAACTGGCGCATCCACACGTATAAACAAATCAGACAAATTATACATTGAAACGCCTAAATAAGGACGTTCTATCGTTTCTCCCTTTTCAAAGCGTTCTGCATACTCTAAAGCATCCTCAATAGGAATAGCAAACCCCATACCTTCAATCGAACTTCCAGACAATCCACTACTTCCAAGTTTCATCGAAGTAATACCAATCACCTGTCCATTCGAATTAGAAAGAGGACCTCCACTATTTCCAGAATTGATCGCTGCATCCGTCTGCATAACGCTCATCACCCAATCAGAAACAGAATTTCCAGTCAAACTAACTTCAACCATACGATCTTTGCCAGATAAAATTCCACGAGTAACTGTCCAAGAATACGCACTACTATCAATTGGTGCACCAACTGCAAATACTGTGTCTCCTATTCTAGGATCTTTACTAGAACCAATCTCTGCAACACTTATTACTTTATCACTAGCAACCGTTAACACCGCAATGTCCGCATATTTATCTCCACCAATAACGCTTGCTTCCACAGAATTTCCATTTGTAAACACAACACGAACACTATCTGCACTTTCTACTACATGATTATTCGTAAGAACATAACCCTTTCCATTCTCATTCTTATAAACAAATCCCGTTCCCGTGGCATACAACTTTTCTTTTTTATATGTTTCAATCGTAACTACCGAATCATATACTTTTTCAACAGCATCTGCAATCCCTGTCTCCGTAACTGTAACATCCTTAATCGTCTTCGTTACATTCTCTGTAACCGTCATAGGGTAATACTTAACAAGAGCTAGCATACCAAGAGCTCCCAAAAAGAATGCTACTAATAAAATAACTCCATTTCTTAACTTCAAATTCATATCGTTATCTTTTTGCATTTCTAATCAATCCTTTCTAACTCTAAATAATTAATAGGAAATCCCATTTTCTCCATAATTTTTCCAATACTAATACTAGACAACTTACTATCCAAAAGATTAAGTTCGTACTCAATCTCCTTAATCATTTCTTTAAAATCGTCAGATCGCAACAACTGCTTTAAAATAAGAAGCAATGCAAATACATCATTCTTACCATAAATATATTCTCCATCTAGCTTAGGTATTTCTAACTTTTCATGAAATCTTGTATCCTCAATATTTCGTTGCACCCGATGATCAAACAAAACCTCCTCATGCGCACACAAATTTCTAAAATTAGACAATATTGGCAAGTAAGTTGCCAAATCTTCCGCATCCACTTTAAAAAGTTCAGCAACTTCCTGTTGATCGCGAGACTTCAAAATAATATAAAGTTCACTCACAATCCCAAAAGACAAAACCTTCACCGCAATCCACAAAGGAATATATCCATAATGACTCTGATAATGACTCGTCGCCGTATGACTATCCGCATTTGCTCGTATCTGCCGTTTCATTTTACTAAGCAAATCATTCACTTGACGCTTTCTCTCTGGTGCTTGATTAAAATTATCTGGGTTCAAATAATCATTCTCACGAATACCATAAGATTTCGACAACTGATAAGACAAAATACTTTTCAAATTATTTTCAATAATCAGTAGATTTTTAAATAAGATATTTCGCAACTGACGATCAAAATTAAACATTCCATAAAGTTCACTGAAAGAGGCCCCCACAACAAATTTCTTCTCTGTTGGTGACTTCATAAACAATGTACGATACCCATTCAAAAAGAAATAATTCTCCCGAAGCAAAACTTCTTTAGCAAAGTAATCATCCTCGACAATTAAACCCTTTTCCTTCATAATAGCCACTTGCTCGTCTAAAGTTTTAAATATCTTATTCATAGTTTCACCTTAAATCATTATAACATACCGACAAAATAGAGTATATATTTTTTACGTGTTCCTTATGTTATAATATTGTGAAAAGGATGTGAAAATAAAATGCCTCTAATCACAACACACAATTTTTTTGCGGGAGAAGTTTTAAAACAAACAAAACCAATAATTAATAAAATCATTACGGAAAAACAACACATTTACGAATTATTTGCCCAAGGTTTTGACCCACTTTTCTTTTACGAAATTTTACCATTTCATAAAAAAATAGGGAACTTTTGTCATACCCACTACACCGATACTTTCTTCTTAAACTTCATTCACTTGATAAAACAAACAAATTTACAGCATCATCCAGATGTGATGGCTGCCCTTTTCGGTCACTTAACCCATTACACTTTAGATAGTACTTGTCACCCATTTATCATATACAAAACTGGAGAATACAAAAAAACAAAACCAGAAACTTTAAAATACAATGGCCTTCATACCAAAATGGAAATGCAAATTGATGCATATATCTATGAAAAAAAGACAAACTTAAAATTTTATCGATTTAAAATTCATAAACAACTTATCCCTAAAGAAAAGTTAGATAAAGATTTGCTAGAAATTTTAAACCAAACTTATGAAAAAACATTTTCAATAAAAAAAGGAGGAAAAAAATACCAAAAAGGCTACAAACTTATGTACTATGCCTACAAATTTTTAATCGTTGATCCCACAGGTTTAAAGAAAAAAATTTACAGATGGATAGACAAATGGACTCCTAAAAAAGAAGGCATATATGAAAACTATAACTCACACATTACTAACATAAATACATCTATATTCAACTTAGAACATAAATTATGGTACAACCCATGGGATAATACAATAACTAGTAGAGAATCTTTCTTTGACTTATACGAAAAAGCCAAAAAAACTTGCTTAACCCTATTTGAAGCAACAGAACAATTTATGAAAGATCAAATCACCGAAACAGAATACAAAAAAGTTTTACAAGACAAATCCTACACAACAGGTTTTTCTTGGAAAATAAAAAAAGAAATGAAATACTTAGAATTTTAAACGTGCTACCGAATTTGCAATAATTGTTGCAAGTTTTTTTTGATACTCTTTTGTGACCAACAAGCCTCTTTCATGCGCATTGGATAAAAACCCACACTCCACTAAAACCCCTGTTGTCTTAAGACGACTATACATATAAGTACTACTTGGTATTGTTTTTACTTCTCTATCGGTTTTAAGTTCTTTATTTAAATCACCTTGTAATTGTTCTGCCATAGCCTTATTATTTTCACTCTTACCATTATAAAACACTTGAGGACCATAATAACTACTATCTCCCAAATAATTTAAATGGATAGACAAATAATAATCTGCTCCAGTCGTATTAATAATTTGAATACGATTATCAAAATCACTTTTCTTACGCCAAGAAGATTTAGGCTTTGATAAATCGTAATCTCCATACCGAATTAAAATTACCTCTGCTCCTAGTTTTTTTAACTCCTCTTCTAGTGCCAGAGAAATAGAAAGATTAATATCCTTTTCATAAATATCTTTGTACATAGTTCCTGGGTCCAACCCCCCATGACCACTATCGATAACTATCTTTTTACCAGCAAGCGGAAGACTTGCAAAAACAATTTTCTCCGATAAAAAAGAAAGCAGAACAAAAAAAACAATACCAATTTTCACAAAATACATTTTCATATTAAACTATATGCGACAAGAAAAAATTGATTATCAAAAGTGAAAAGAACCCATAGAAATTTCTTGCCCTGTTTCTTTATTAAATAGTAGTACTCTATTCACAAACAAATCTTTAATTATAGAAGAAACTCTTATAGTAAGAATATCTTTACCCTCAAAAAGTGCTTCAGAAAAATAAGTAGTAGCATCTTCATAACCAA
>CAMUBM010000058.1 GCA_947087145.1 uncultured Mycoplasmatota bacterium | reverse complement strand
TATAGAAATTTATTTTAAACTTTGCTATAATAAAAAAGAACATAAAAGGAGTTGATTGAATTGTCTTTACAAGCTCTATGGTCAATACTAACAAAAATCATGGATATTTGTGTCGTATGGCTATTATTTTACTATATCTTAAAAAATATAAGAAACAACGTAAAAATGATACTCATTGTAAAAGGAGTAATATTAGTTCTATTCATTGAAGTCATGAGTAAAATCTTTAATCTTTATACTGTAGGAATTATTTTTGAATACATTCTAGAATGGGGACCTTTAGCGGTAATTATCATTTTTCAACCAGAAATACGTAGTGTCTTAGAAAGCATTGGACGTACCCAACTTCTAGGTAGACACAAAACCCTAACTGGTGACGAACGAGAAAAAATGGTTTGTGAAATTATGGAAGCCGTAGAATACCTAAAGAAAAACAAAATTGGTGCGTTGATGGTCATTGAAAGAGATATCTCCTTGCAAGAATACATTGAACCTGCTACCAAAATCTATGCCGATGTATCAAATGAACTATTATGCAACTTGTTTTTTCCAAACTCTCCACTACACGATGGTGGAGTGATTATCCAAGGGAATAGGATCACTTGTGCTGGCAGTGTTTTTAAAACCAGTATGGACCCTAATGTCAATAAAAAACTAGGAACTCGTCATAGAGCAGCCTTAGGAATCGCTGAAGAAAGTGATGCCTTAGCTTTAGTTGTCTCAGAAGAAACAGGACGAATTAGTATTGCATGTGATGGAGACTTAAACTACAATCTCTCTCTTGACGAATTTAGATTGCGTTTGATGGAAGAATTAAAACCAAAAACAGAAGTCTTCTATGAAGCCGATTACGAAGAAGAAAGTGATGGTGAAGAATTAGATGACTAAGAAAAAGAAAAAAAAGAATAATATATTCATTGCTTTTATAAAAGGAATTTATACATTTTTAGATCGAGTTTTGATTACTCCCATCAGTCGAATTATTTTTAAAATTTCGGATAAATTAAAAAACAACTCCAATAAAATTGAAAAAATATTAAATCGACCTCATATTTTACTATACTTATCTTTAATTTTTGCAGTAGGCATGTTTTTCTTAGTAGACAAAGAAGTAATCAACTTAGTGCAAAACGAAGCAGAAGTTATTCAAAATCAACCAGTAAAAGTGTTATACAACGAAGAAGCCTACGTTGTAGAAGGACTAGTAGATAGTGTAGACATTATATTGACAGGAAACAAAAGCGCAATTTATCTTGCCAAACAACTAGGAAATCATGAAGTTATTTTAGACTTAACAGATTATAAGCCAAGCAATACACCTTATCGTGTAAAACTAACTTATAATCAATCGGTAGACTCTATCAAATATAAACTAGACCCTACATACTTAAACGTAACAATTAAAAACAAAGTAAGCAAATTATTTGCTATTTCTTATGAATTATTAAATGAAAGCAAATTAAACGAAAAATTAAGTGTTGAAAATGTAGAGTTATCTAAAAGCGAAGTCGTTGTAAAAGGCAGCGAAGACGCTCTAAATAAAATTGCAACTATAAAAGCCTTAGTAGATTTAAACAACTCAGAATACAAAGATGCGGGAACCTATGAAACCGACAATATTCCTCTTGCAGCTTATGATGAGAAGGGAAATCTTCTTTCCAATGTTGAAATTGTTCCAGAAACTGTCTCAGCAACACTAACACTAGATACCTACAAAGCAACAGTTCCAGTAAAAGTACTTACAACAGGAGCTTTGGTACCAGGAAAAGCCATCTCTTCTGTAACCATTAACGGAGCAGAAAACTATTCGGTAGACATCTATGGAGAAAAAAGCGCTATTGATGAAATTACAGCAGTTTATGTAACCATTGATGTAAGTAGTATGGGAAATAGTAATTCTAGAACCTACAATGTAACCATGCAAAAACCAGCAGGAGTAAGATATATCAGCGAAACCAGTGCCAAAATAACTCTAAGTTTAGGAGAAGAAAAACAAAAAACACTAAATATTAGTGCTATTACCAATAAGAACTTAGATAACAATTTAAGTGTAAACCTAACTGATGCGAGTGCCATTGCAGTCCAAGTAAAAGGAGTAGAAGAAGTAATTAACAACATCACAGAAGAAAATATCTCTGCTTATGTTGATTTAGCTGGATATTCTGTTGGAGATTATGAAGTAGACTTAAAGATTGACAGCGATGACCCAAGAGTAACATTTGTAGTAACAAGTAAAGTAAAAATAAAAATAGGTGAAAAAGAGTAACCTATTTTTTCTTTATAAACAAAAAAGTACCATTTAACAGATACTTTTTTATTTTTTTGCTGGATCATAAGTAATGTGGTTGAACAAAAGTCCTACGTTGATAAGTCCACAAATACCCACTAAACTATAAACTATTCTAGCAATGGTACTATTTTCCATAAATAAAGCTTCTACTAAATTGAAATCAAAGAATCCAATTAAGCCCCAGTTAATAGCACCAATAATGGTAAATACTAGACATACTTTATGTACTGTTTCCATTTTATCACTCACCTTTATTTTTATTATGAGTAGATTTGAAAGAATTATTCATGAATATTTTGTAGAAAAAACAAATATAGTTAATTAGAAAAGGAAAGTGGTTAAGTGAAAAAAATAGGTATATTATCATTATTATTGCTCCTATTAACATGTGGTTGCGGTAAAGTAGATAGTACAAAAGTAAAAAGTGACTTTGAAGACAAAGTAACAAAAACGAAATCTTACGTACTAACAGGTTCTATGGAAATTATAAACAACGAAGACACCTTTGTCTATGCAGTAGAAGCATCGTTCTTAAAAGACGACTACTACAAAGTTCGTTTAGTCAATCAAACCAACAATCATGAACAAGTCATACTAAAAAATACCGATGGAGTATACGTTGTAACACCAAGTTTGAATAAGTCATTTAAATTTCAAA
Source organism: uncultured Mycoplasmatota bacterium (assembly GCA_947087145.1). Lineage (GTDB taxonomy): Bacteria > Bacillota_I > Bacilli_A > RF39 > UBA660 > MGBC108787. The sequence continues at coordinate 2,891 of CAMUBM010000058.1, read as the reverse complement.
GTGAATGGCCAAGTAATTCCAGTCAATCTTATCTTTTAGAATCCTTATTAAATGATGTAAAAAATGATGCTGAAGGTACGATGGAAGAAACAGACAAGAATTACATCTTAAAAGCAAATGTAAACTATCCAAACAATAGTGAACTAGTATATGAAAAAATTTACTTTGATAAAGACATGAACTTAGAAAAAGTAGAAGTATTTAATAATGATGATACAGTAAAAATTAAAGTAAATGTAAAATCATTAGATTTAAAAGCAGGGCTAGAAAAAGACGATTTTGTCCTAGAAGACTTAATAGACCAAGATTGTTGTAACACAAATACTTGTGAAGAAAGTGACAACAAAACTTGTGAAAAAACGCCAAATAGTGACAAGAAAGACGAAAAAACGGGTGCAATAGAAGATATTATTTATCCATTGTATATTCCAAGTGAAACGTATCTAACAAACAAAGAAGTATTAGATACAGAAACGGGCGATAGAGTCATACTAACCTATAGTGGAAACAAAAACTTTGTACTTGTTGAAGAACAAGCAACATCAAGTAGCGACTTTGAGATTATTCCTGTCTACGGAGATCCACTATTACTAAATGATTCTGTTGCGGCACTACAAGCCAATTCCATCTATTGGACAAGTAACAACATGGAATACTATCTAACCGGAAATGACTTATCAAGTGAAGAGTTATTATCCATTGCTACTTCGCTTACAAATGCTGATTTAGTAACAAGTAGCCAAGTAGAGAAATAGAGAAATTCTATTTCTTTTTTTGTAAACAAAGTGTAAAATTATAAAAAATTGAAATTTATGCTAATTTTGTGAATATTGAAAAGAAAAATAAACGTTGCTTTTTAGTAGAAAAAACAGATTTTACAATCTAAAAAAAATATGCTATACTTAGGCTAGTTCAAGGGTGATATAAATGAAAAAAATAGAACAAAGTTGGAATAAAATACTTTTAACAGAAATTATTTATTCAGTACTCTATGCTATATTAGGACTTATTATCTATTTAAAACCAGAAATAACAAATAATGTGATAGGACTTATGATTGGCACATTCCTACTTATCTATGGTTTCTTTGCTTTATTTACATTTATAGAACGTAGCAAAATAAAATTGTTTCATTGGAATTTTATTTTTGGAATACTAAGCATTCTATTAGGAATATTCATTATGTTTAATCCATTATCCATTTTACACTTTTTAAATATTACCGTTGGAATTTGGCTAGTTGTAGAAGGAATAAATAAAGCTGTTTATTACCTATTTATGAAAAAGATTGGTGAGGAAAGTAGAAAAATAATTTTAGCTTCTGCCATTCTCTTATGCATCTTAGGAGTTTTACTAGTCCTTAATCCGTTCAAAACAATTATTATTTCCAAAACAGTAGGAGTATTTATCATTTTATTTAACATTGTCAATATAAACGACTTAGTCTTATTAAAAAGAAGAGGCAAAAAGATTTTAGAATTAATAAAATAAACGAGTCAAATCGACTTGTTTTTTATTTGCTATTTTCCGGTTCATTCGCTATACTATATATAGAATAAAGGGTGATACATATGGCAAAAATACGTGATATAAATGCAAGAGAAATTCTAGATTCTAGAGGAAATCCTACGATTGAAGTGGATTTAGTTTTAGAAGATGGGACTTGTGCCACAGCATCTATCCCAAGCGGAGCTTCAACAGGCAGTAGAGAAGCTTTAGAACTAAGAGATAAAGATAAAACCCGTTACCATGGAAAAGGAGTTCTTGCTGCTATTATTAATGTTACCCAAATTATCAAACCACAATTAATAGGAAAAGAATGGAACCAAAGAGAATTAGACCAATTTCTAATAGAACTGGATGGAACCCCCAACAAAAGCAAATTAGGTGCAAATGCAATCTTAGCAGTTTCCTTAGCCTTCCTAAAAGCCCAAGCAAAATCTGAGCATAAAGAACTTTATGCCTATTTATCAAGTGGCAAAGTTTCCTTACCTATTCCTTTTATTAATATTGTGAATGGTGGGGCCCACGCAGATAATAATTTAGATATTCAAGAATTTATGATTGTTCCTGTAGTAAAAGGTTTTAAAGAGAAAATTCGTTGTGCATCAGAAATCTTTCATACTTTAAAAAACATTTTAAAAGAACAAGGCTTAAATACTGCAGTGGGAGACGAAGGTGGTTTTGCACCCAATTTAAAAAATAATCGTGAAGCTTTAGACTTGCTTCTTGCGGCCATCAAAGAAAGCAACTACATTCCGGGGCGTGACGTTTTTCTTGCCTTAGATGTAGCAGCCAGTGAATTCTATAATAAAGAAAAAAATACCTACACATTTGAAAAAAAGGAAATAACCAAAGAAGAACTCACCAATTACTACATTGACTTAGTTAAACACTACCCTATTATTAGTATAGAAGACCCCTATTTTGAAGACGATTTTGAAAGTCTTACCCATTTAACAGAACGGATTGGAGAAAAAGTCATGCTTGTAGGTGACGATTACTTTGTAACCAATATCAAATACTTATCTTATGCAGCAGAAAGAAAAAGTGGGAATGCAATACTATTAAAAGCAAACCAAATTGGAACCATTTCTGAAATGATAGACACGATTTTATTAGCAAAAAAAAATAACTATAAAACCATTATTTCTCATCGAAGTGGAGAGACAATGGACACCTTTATCGCAGACCTCGCTGTGGGACTAAATCTTCCCTTTATAAAAAGCGGTTCGATGTCAAGAGGAGAGCGAATTGCCAAATACAATCGTTTAATGAAAATTGAAGAAGAATTAAAAACCAAAGTCCATTAGCAAAAAATTGCTAATTTTTTTTATAAATTTTAACGAAAAAAAAGGAAATTACCAATTCACCTTGTATATATAGTATAG
>CAMUBM010000057.1 GCA_947087145.1 uncultured Mycoplasmatota bacterium | reverse complement strand
CTACGATATAATAGCCTCAGGTGATTTACTATGAAAATAGACACAGTAGACTTAAAACACATTGCAGTACGGCAAAGCCAATATCCAACAGATAACAAACCAGAATTCTTACTTGTTGGAAGAAGTAATGTAGGAAAATCAAGTTTTATTAATACATTAATTAATCGAAAAAACTTTGCAAGAACAAGTGCAAAACCTGGAAAAACCCAAACCCTTAATTTTTATCACATCAATGAAAAATTTTATTTAATCGATGTACCAGGATATGGATATGCCAAAGTAGATAAAACGACTAGCAAAAAGATGGGACTAATGATTGAAGAATATCTAAAAAATAGAGAAAACTTAAAACACGTTTTTTTACTCGTCGACTATAGACACAAACCTACAGAAGACGATGTTTTGATGTTTAACTTCTTAAAATACTACAATTTAAGAATAACCATCGTAGCAACGAAATATGATAAAGTAACAAAAAACAATCGTATAAAACAAGACAAACTTATACGAGATACTCTAAAATTGAATGAAAATGAAAACTTTATTCCTTTTTCGACCATAACTAAAAAAGGAAAAGAAGAAATTTACGAGATTTTAGCAAGTTATCTATAGTTTTCTTGCCTTTTTGAGGGTTTTATGTTAAATTAAATAGCGAATGGATGTGAAAAATATGTTAGAAAATATATTATTAGTCGTATCAATCTTACTTATTGCCATCGTGCTTCTACAAAGCAATCGTGCTGATGGAGCAAGCCAAATTATTAGTGGTGGAAACGAAAGTTTATTTCAAAACACCAAAGAACGTGGTATTGAACTATTAATTAGTAGAATTACCTTAGCATTAGGAATTATCTTTTTTATTATATCGTTTGTATTGTTTATTAAGTAAGTTTCAAACGATTTGTCAATTATTTAGTAGAAAGTAGGAACTTTCTTTTTTTTTACCAGATTCTAGGGTATAATAAAAAATAAGAATGGTGATGATAGAATGCAAAAGAAAAAAGGTTTTACCTTAGTAGAACTCATTATAACCATTGGACTAATGGCTTTAATTGGAATTGTCATAGTAACGAATATGGCAGGTCTATTTAGTAAACAAAATGACGAAGAATACAATGCATTCAAAAAGAAAATGGAAGACTCGGCTTGTATGTATGTAGAATTATATAATAAAAGTAGTTGTAGAACTTCTGGTTGTACCATTACTGTACAACAATTAATTGAAAAAGGATACATTGAAGACAACTTGAAAGATCCAAGTACAGGAGACTTAATAACGAAAGATAAAGAGAAATACCAAGTAAAAGTAAGTTGGATAGACAACGTAAAAACTTGTGAGATGGGAGCGTAGGTTATGAAAGAAGAAATTATAAAAGTACTAGAAAACATTCATGAAGCAAAAGAAGCTATAGAAATCAATGATTTATTAGGCTTAACCACTGCAGAAGAATATCGTGAGTTGGTAAATGCTTTAGAAGAATTAGTAACTGAATGTATTATCTACAAAAGTAAAAGAGAAAAATACATTTTATTAAAAAATTGTCCAAGTATGAAACTAGGTAGATTAACAGTAAACAAAAAAGGATACGGTTTTGTCATACTAGAAAAAGAAGAAGATTTATATATTGCAAGCGACAATTTAAATGGTGCTATTCACGATGATGTGGTATTAGCAGAAATGATAAGAAATGGTGTCAAAAAAGAAGGAAAAGTTCTAAAAGTAATTAAAAGAGAAATCAATGATATGGTTGGAGAAATCGTTGTAAAAAATAATAAATTGTTTGTAGATTTGGACGACGATAAAAAAGACATTGACTTGGTAATAAAAAAAGAAAGTCTAAACAATTGTGTACCAGGCCACAAAGTTGTTGTAAGATTACTAAAAGAACTAGGACCTAAAAAATACTTAGCCCAAGTCATCAAAATATTAGGCCACAAAGACGACCCAGGAGTAGACATTTTATCCATTGCATATAAATATGCCATTGAAACAGAATTTTCGTGTGAAGTAGAAAAAGAATTAGAAAGTGTACCTACCGAGGTAGACAAGGAAGATTTAAAAGATAGAGTAGATTTAACAGAAAAAGAAATATTCACGATAGATGGTTCTCACACAAAAGATATCGACGATGCCATCAGTTTAGAAATGGAAAACAATCTGTATGTTCTAGGAGTTCATATTGCAGATGTATCCCATTACGTAAAAGAAAACACAGCTCTTGGAGATACCGCCTACGAAAGAGGGACATCTTGTTATCTTGCAGATACAGTAATACCTATGATACCTCACAAACTTTCGAATGGAATTTGTTCTTTAAACGAAGGAGTGATTCGTTTGACTATGAGTTGTGTTATGAAAATCGATCATCGCGGAAAAGTCGTAAGTTACGATATCTTCCCAAGTTATATCAAAAGTAAAAAGAAAATGACTTATGAAGCTGTCAATGATTGTTTAATGCGTGATATAGTAGAACCAGGCTATGAACCCTATGCAAATACTTTAAAGAAAATGCAAGAACTTGCCCATATCTTAAGAAAAGAAAAAGAATCTCGCGGATACATAGACTTTGATTTAGACGAACCAGAAGTTGTACAAGACGAAGAGGGGCGTGCCATTGATATCGTAAAAAGAGAAAGAGAAGATGGCGAAAAACTAATCGAAGACTTTATGATTGCAGCAAACGAAACCGTTGCAAGCCATATCTACAACATGGACCTACCATTTATCTATCGCGTACACGGAACACCAAACAATGAAAAAGTCGACGATTTTGTGGGTTTAGTCAAACTTTTGGGCTATGAATTACAAACCAAAGTCACCGATTTAACACCAATTGCTATGCAAAAACTATTAAGTGAACTAGGAGACAAAGAAGAATTCTCGATACTATCCAGTCTATTATTACGCAGTATGAAAAAAGCAGAATATAGTAAAGACAACATTGGTCACTTTGGACTTGCTAGCAAAGCCTATACCCATTTCACGAGCCCTATCAGAAGGTTTCCTGACCTGATTGTCCATCGTTTACTAAAAAAATATCTCATCGAAAAAGATTTATCTATGGCAACCATTAGTTACTACGATAGTGCACTTGTAGAAATCGCCGAACATTCAAGTGAAAAAGAAGTAGGAAGTGTGAATGCTGAACGGGATGTTTTAGATATGAAAATGGCCGAATATATGGAAAGTCATATAGGTGAAATTCACGAAGGTATTATTACAACAGTCACAAACTTTGGTTTCTTTGTAGAACTAGCAAATATGGTAGAAGGCCTTGTTCACGTAAGCACCTTAAAAGGAGATTTTTATAATTACATTCCAGAAAAGTTAGCTATGATTGGGACAAACACAAAAACGCAATATCGTATTGGAGATAAAGTAAAAATAAAAGTTATTGCTGCATCCAAAGCAACTGCTCAAATTGATTTTGAAATTGTTAGTGAAGAAAGAGAAGATGCTCAAGATGGAAATAAAAAATAAAAAAGCCTACTTTGACTACTATATCGAATGGGAAATCGAAGCAGGAATAGAACTTGTCGGAACAGAAATTAAAAGCATAAGAAAAGGCTCTGCACAACTAAAAGATAGTTATGTAATCATAAAAAATGGAGAAGCTTTTCTTCTAAACATGTACATAGCAAAATACGAAGAAGGGAACCAGTTTAACCACGAAGAATTAAGAACCAGAAAACTTTTATTACACAAAAAAGAAATCAAAAAACTAAAAGAAGCCACAACCAAAGAAGGCTACAGCATTGTTCCTTTAAAAATGTACCTACGTCATGGAATTGCGAAACTTTTGATTGGGGTAGCAAAAGGAAAAAAAATGTACGACAAACGTGCCAGCATTAAGAAAAAAGAAGAAAAAAGAGAAGCAAGAAAATACATTTCATAATGTGCTATAATAATTTCAGGTGGTAATATGAAAATAAGGCGCAAACTAAAGAAAAAAACAAAAGTAATCTTAGGAACAAGTATAGGTTGTCTGTTGCTAATAGGACTTTTCTTTACTTTTCCTAAACTTTTACAAAAAGAAGAAACAAGAGAACAAAAAGAAGAATTTACTCCTGAAATCGAAGCTCCCAAACTACAAATTTTAAATCCAAATAGCAATACAAGACCCATCGCTGTTATGATCAATAACCACAACCAAGCAAGAAAATTTCATGCCGGATTACAAGATGCCTATATAGTGTATGAAATGATTGTAGAAGGCGGAATAACAAGAATGATGGCTCTATACAAAGATGCCACAACAGAAAAAATAGGAAGCATTCGAAGCGCAAGACATTATTTTTTAGACTATGCACTTGAAAATGATGCCATTTACACTCATTGGGGATATAGCGAATATGCGATGAATGACATTAAAAAACTGGGAGTAAATAATATAAACGGACTTGTTGATGGAAAATATTTCTGGAAAGATACAAAATTAAAAGTAGCAACAGAACATACAGGGTTTTCAAGTATGTCTTTAATTAATCAAGCCATAGATCGGTTTGGCTACCAGAAAACAACAAACGAAAAGCCACTTTTGAATTACAGCATTGACCCAATTAACTTAAGTGAAATAGAAGGGGCTATTCCTGCTAACCAGGTCTTAATTAAATATTCTGGAAGTGCAAATACTTCTTACGAATACGATGCAGAAAATAAAAATTACAAACGAAGTGTGAATGGCAATCCACATATGGATTATGAAAAGAATTTTCAATACACAGCCAAAAATATACTTACATACCAAGTAAAAAATACGACCATTACGGGAGATGCAAAAGGAAGACAAGATTTAAATAATATTGGAAGTGGTGAAGGCTATTTTATTTCAGAAGGATACGCCATTCCGATTCACTGGAAGAAACAAACAAGAACAGGAAAAACAACTTATAAACTCAAAAATGGCGAAGATTTAATTGTAAATGATGGAAATACCTATATTCAAATTCAACCAGTAGGACAAACCCTAACCATTTCATAAATAAAAAGAGAAAACATAAATTATAATAAGGAGGAAACAAGTGCAAACATTTATTGATTTTTTAGTAAACAACTATTTTTGGTTTTTAATCATTTCTCTAATTCTCGTTTTTGCTTTAATTGGTTATTTAGTGGATACGAGTGAAAAGCCAACGGGAAGAAAAATAGAGGAAGAACCTCTAAGAGAAAAAGAAATAGAAAATACCCAAATACAAGAAACAAATAATATAGTGGAACCAGCCATGAATAACAACAATATAGAAATGGAAAGTATAAATAGTCCCATTCCTACAACAGAAATAAAAGAAACAAATGAAAATATTATTTTGGACGATTTAGATAATTTAGAATAGGTGAGAAGCCTATTTTTTAATTGGAAAATTTGAACAAATAAAGTTCAAGACTATAAAGTGTTATAACAATTACTATAAAACATGTCTTTTGATTATTTCTAAAACTTCTGGCAATTCCGTAACTCCATATTAGGACCTAGATGACCAACATTAGGAATAAAAAACTTTTTTAACATGAAATTTATTAGCATAATATTCAAGTTCCTGTAAAGAACTTATTGGGTCATTATTACTATAAATAGAATATCTATATTTCATTAACAAAATATCTTTTTCAATTTGTAATTCATTTGGAAGAAAATCATCTATTATTCTATCAAAGACATTTTTTTATGAGTTTTATCAATAAAAATATAGCACTTTTTTAGGTAAGCTTTTATAAGTTCTTAAATGTCGTTATAACCTTTATTTATAAGTGTTTATGACATTTTTATTTTTGGTAGATAATCACATATATTTTTATAATTTCTTATATTTTCGCTTTCAAAAGTAGTAAATTCGTAGTAAAA
>CAMUBM010000056.1 GCA_947087145.1 uncultured Mycoplasmatota bacterium | reverse complement strand
TTGGAAGTCCTGATTGTTATGGTTATGATTGGAATAAAGAAACAAAACAATTAGAGATAAACGAAGAACAGGCAGAAGTTGTTAAAATGATTTTTAATTGGTATATAGAGGGACTTGGTTGTAGAAGAATTGCTAATAAACTTGAAGAGATGAAAATTCCTAGTTATACAGGTGCTAGGTGGTCTACTTCTTCTATTAGCAATATGATACATCAAGAAAAGTATGTTGGTGATTTATTACAAAATAAATCTTATACAGTAAGCCCTATTACTCATAAAACTGTAAGAAATAAAGGTGAAAGAGAAAAATATTATGTTAAAGATCATCATACACCTATTATTTCAAGAGAAGTTTGGGATAAAGTACAAGAAATTTCTAAAAAGAGATATGAGGGTATAACTTTTAATAAGAATGATTACAAAAGTAGAGAAACAAGAAAATATGCTTTTAGTGGTAAAATCAAGTGTGCTTTTTGTGGAACTAATTTTTGTAGAAGACAAAGCTCTTATTCTAAAAAACGACCAACTTATAATTATTATTGGACTTGTTTTAAAAAGAGAGAACATTCTGATGTTTGTCCTGATTCAGTAGGTATTAGTGAAACTAAGTTAGAAGAAACCTTTGTTATGATTTATAACGACATTATCAAAAATAAACATAAAACGAAACAAGCCTTAATTAAAGCTATCAAAGAGGTTTTAAGTGATAATGATTATCAAGATAAACTAAATAACTTACTGAAAGAAAAGGAAACAATCCAGCAAAGATTATCCAAAATTATAGATATGGAACTTGATGATGACATTGATAGAAAAGAAATGTTTATCCAAAAAGAACGTGAATTATTAAATCAGTTAAATAGCATTAAAAGTAAAATAACTGAATATGAGAAAATTCTTGATGAAAATAAAGGTTTATCTAAGCAAATAAAAGAAATAGATGAATATTTTGATAACTACCCATCTACTTTAAAAAAATTCAATCGTGAAGCATTTGAAAATATGATAGAATGTATCATTGTAGGAGATTATGATGAAGTTGGTAATAAACTACCTAGAGTAGCAAGATTTGTTCTAAAAACAGGCAAAGAGTATAAATTTGAAATATCAAAAAACTCTAGTAATGATAAGAGCAATAGTGATAAAAATAACGAGGTGTCATTATGTACTAGGAACGTGACCTTTTTTCGCAGCTCCGATAAGTCCAAATTTAGTTCTTTCACTTGTTCTTTCTATTTCTAGTTGAGCAAGTATTGTAAGCATACGAATAAAAAATTTACCATTAGCGGTTTCGGTATTTATTTCTTCAGCGACACTTTCCAAACTACAATTATAATCTTCTAACATAGTACATATTGTCTCTAAATCACGAATAGAACGAGTAAGTCTATCTAACTTATAAACAATTATTTTGTTGATTTTACCATTTTTCATATCTTCAATCATTTCTTGAAATTTTGGTCGATTGGTATTTTTCGCCGAAACTCCCTCTTCACGATATACTTTATAAATCTTATAGCCTTTAAATTCACATAACTTTTGTAGTCTTTCTTCTTGTTCATCTAAACTATGACCAAACCTAGATTGGTCCTCTGTTGAAACACGAGGATATAAACCACATATTATTTCATTTTCTTCTTGTTTCATTTTATCCCTTTCTTTTCTATCTTTTTTGAAACACTAAAAAACACAAGAGACAATATCCCTTGTGTTTAAGAACAAATAACTAAAAATGGTATTTATTTCTTGATAGAATTATTTCTATCAATAGCAAGTTTAACACTAGACTTAGGTAAAGTCGAGGTAAAAAATGGGTAAATTTTGTGTAGAAAATGGGAAGAGTATCAACAATTTTGAGATACATTACCACAATATCATTTGCTTCATGCAATGTCAATGCAATAAATATGCAAATTTTGTGCAAAAAAAGTGCAAAAAAGTATGCAAATTTAGGTAGAATTTTCATCTATCATATCAAGAATAACTTATAAAAATCTCTCCAATATCTTTCTACTATTTTGCTTTATTATATAGAATTATCTTCTCTTATTCATCTCATTTAATATAGAAATAAACCTATTTAGAGAGATAATAGTATTAGAGTTAGGAATATAAATTTTATCGTTATTATCGTATAAATAAGCAATTAAAGTATTAACACTATTATTCACAATAATTTTATGTGGTTCTTTAACACTTAAATTCGTTTTATCAAATTTAATTAAATGTCCATCAATAAACTTAATATCAAGACTTCCAAAACTTGCTTTCATTTTTAGTTTGTTTTTAATTTCACAAGGAAACTTTAATTGTTCTATGGTCGTTTTCATAAATACATATCCCTCCTTTAAAATAATGAAAAAAGCCCATAATATCAAATACTATGAACTTGTTTATAAATAGAAAAACTCGCTTTACTATTTCTAGTGTGCGAGTTTAAACCTCAATGGAGCAAGTGAGCGGGATCGAACCGCCATCTCAACCTTGGCAAGGTCGTATACTAACCATTGTACTACACCTGCATAACTAAATAATAGCAAAAGAAATCGTAAAATGCAATATGTGAATTGGAAAACAAAAAAAATAATGCTATAATATAAGAGAAAACTAAAAATACCTATGTATACATGAATAAAAGGAGTCGTAAAAATGGACAAAAAGAAGAGAAAAAAGAAAAAATTAATCATGCTAATTATTTTATTGTTAATAATTATTGGTGGTGGAACAGGAGCTTACTTTTATTTCCAAAAAGAAGAACCACAACCAGAACCTAAAAAAATTGAAGTTTTAGACAAAATCATTGGCTTTGAATATAGTCTAGAAGATAGAGATACTGCCGTTTATAAAGAAACATTTCTAGAACTAAAAAAAACATTAGAAAGTGACACTTTCGAAGACAAAACCTATGCTGAACTTTTAGCCAAACTCTTTGTGATAGACCTATACACCATTGACAACAAAATAAGCAAATACGACGTCGGATCTCAAGACTTTATTTATCCAGAAGAAAAAGAAAAATTTACAAGTAAAGTGATGGACACCATGTACAAATTAGTAGAAGACAATACAACTGGTACACGTCGTGGAGAACTTCCTATTGTAAAAGAGGTAGAAGTCACAAAAACAGAAGAAACCACATACAAAAAAGGAACCACCAACTTAAAAGGTTACCAAATTGATGTATTTATAAGTTATGAAAAAGACCTAGGATATGACAAGAAAATAACACTTACTCTTGTAAAAGAAGAAAACAAAATATATGTCGTACAAACCAAAACATTGGATGACTAAGCAAAAAGAAAAAGATTGTATAATCTTTTTTTCTTTAGTATAATAAAACAAGAAGAATAAGGTGGTATTCTATGAAACAAAAGAAAAATAGTTTTGCAAAAGTAATGATACTTGTAGTCTCTTTAATTGTAATTGGCGTAAGTGGGACCTATGCCTATTATACAATTAGCATGAGCGAGCCATCAAAAACAAGTGCAAAAGCAGGAGTTTTTAAAGTAGAAAGTTCCCTAGAAACAACAAGTGCTATTAACAACAGTAAAATAAGATTGATCGATAATGCCGAAAAAGAAATTAAAGCAGAAAAAGTAACATTTACTGTAACAAGTTTAAGCGAATCAACGGTCGATGGAGAATACTATATCTACTTAAAAGACATTCTTTTATCCAAAAATCTTTATACAAATTATTTACATTGGGAATTGGTGCAAAATGATGTAGTAAAAGCCAGTGGAGACTTTGGAGACGTTGCAAGTAAAAGAACCGATACACCTGTTGCAGGAGAGGCAGACAATGTGGTAACAAGTATTAGTGAAATCAAACTAAATGAGACAGGGTTACATCTTAATAAAGGTACAAAAGATACTTTGATTTTTAGAATGTGGCTAGAAAATGATCCTGATGTCAATCAAATTGCAATCACAAATGGTAGTTTTGCAGGAAGATTATATTTAGAAGCCTTCCCAATTTCAGAAATTACAGGAACTACAAATCCACAAAGTTAAGAGGAAAAGAAAAATCCTCTTTTTTATTTTACAGAGTATGTTATAATGACGTTAGAAAAGAGACGATACAATATGACTTTAAAAGCCCTTTTTTTAACTTTAATGGTAGGCATATTTTTTGGAATCGGACTAGCAATCCCCAAATTCGTTAAAAATAAGAAAAAACTTCTTTCGTATACCTCAGGTATAACATTTATCATTATGCTGTATTTGATTTTTGTTGACTTATTTCCAGAAGTAATAGAAATACTTGAAATTACAGAAAATAAAAAAAATGTTTTTTTAATCGTGTTCTTTATCTTTTTAGGTTTTTTTCTTTTAAAAATACTGGATCACTTTGTTCCTGAACATCACCATGACCACAAAGAAATTCGAGACAACGAAGCAGAACACAATAACCACTATTTTCATATTGGCTTCATTACAGCAATGTCTTTAATTATCCACAACATTTTAGAAGGAATATCCATTTATATTACAGGAATGAATGATTTAAAAATGGGGATTTTAATGGCCATCTCTGTTGGTTGCCATAACCTTCCTTTAGGAATAGAAATCGCAGCAAGTATGGAAGCAACTACAAAAAAGAAAGGTACAAAATATGCGACTTTTAGTTTACTCATTTTCTCAAGTTTTTTGGGTGCGCTATTTTTGTTTTTTATAAACCAAGAATTAAATCATGTAGTAGAAGGTATTCTTCTATCCCTAACATTAGGAATGTTAATTTATATTAGTGGGTTAGAACTAGTTCCTGAAGTCATCAAAAATAGAAAAGAAAAAGTTCATATAATGGGATTACTAACAGGAATGATTCTTGCTATTATTTTATTTATATTATAAGGAAAGAGAAGAACAATGATTGGATTAGCATTACAAGGAGGAGGTGCCAGAGGATCTTATCAAATTGGTGCCTATTTAGCATTAAAAAAAACGCACATAAAATTTGATGGAGTCTGTGGAACTTCTATCGGAGCCTTTAATGGTGCAATGATTGCGAGTGGAAAAGAAAAAGAACTATTAAAATTTTGGACAACGATCTCTATTGGAGAAGTTTTAGGTTTCCCAAAAGAATTCATTACCAAAAAGATAAACCAAGAAAGGGATTGGAATTACCTAAAACTAAGTTGTAAAAATTTTTTTGAAATAATCAAATCTCACGGAGTACCCATTGAAGGCTTAAAACAAATTCTAAAAGAACAGGTGGATAAGGAAGCACTTATGAACAGCAAAATGGACTTTGGTATATGTACAATAAAACTTCCCAATTTAAAACCTCTTTATATATTTAAAGAAGAAATGGCAAAAGAAAAAGTGGACGATTACATTCTAGCCAGTTGTTATCTGCCTATTTTTAAAATGGAAAAAAAGATTGATGAGCATTACTATTTAGATGGTGGATTTTATGACAATACCCCCGTCAATATGTTAATTGAAAAAGGCTACAAAAAAATCTACGTCGTAGAATTAAACCCTCTTATCAACAGAAAAAGAAAATTAAAAAAAGAGATAGAAATTATCAAAATTACTCCCAAAAGAAGTTTAGGAGGCGCCCTCATCTACGACAACAAGACTTTAATTGAAAATATAAAAATGGGCTATTACGATGCTTTAAAAGTTGTAAAGAAACTAGATGGTTACCACTACTGCTTCAAAAGAAAAAAAGAAGGATTGTATCGCTTTCTAACTAGAAAAGTAAATCAAAAAACATTAAATAAAGTAATGGGTTTCTTTCATGCCAAAAACGAAAAAGAAACAGTAATCAAAGCATTAGAATACGTAATGAAAAGAGAAGAAATCGACTACTACCAAATTTATCGTCCTTTAAAAATGTTAAAAAAATTACAAAAAGAAACCAATCAAAAACA
>CAMUBM010000055.1 GCA_947087145.1 uncultured Mycoplasmatota bacterium | reverse complement strand
TACTGAGTGATTCCGATTAAAACCCCGTTGCTTGCGGCGGGTTGTAGTTTATAATTGCTGTTTTTTTAAGAAATTTACTTCAAAAAAAAGGAAATTCCGAATTCACCTTGTATATATATAGTGGAGGTGATAAAAAATGGAATATTTCAAACGCTATTTGTCTAGTCCAATCGTCTATTTTATTCTAATAGGAATTTTGGTTCTTACGAATATGGGAACACTTGGTTATTTTTTGTTTTTTCAAGAAGAGACTGATCCTGTTATTTGTGAGGAATGCCCAAAAGTAGAGGAAATTGCTGTTGTACCAGAAGAAGTAGAAAAGAAAGAGACTATCAGGGTAGATATTAAAGGTTATGTGAAAAAACCTGGTGTTTATGAGGTAGAAAGTGGTACGATTGTTAATGATTTGGTAGCACTTGCAGGTGGTCTTAAAAGTGGTGGAACTACAGAGAATATTAATTTAAGTAAAAGACTTTATAATGAAGATATGATTGTTGTGCTTTCTAAAGCGGAATTGAAAAAGAGTCTTAGTGCTGCTACAAATTCTAATGGACAAAGTAATTCTTCTACAAGTAGTAGTGGAAATAGTAGTATTGTTTCTAATACAAAAGTATCTTTGAATAAAGCTTCTAAAGAAGAGTTAATGACTTTGAATGGTATTGGAGAAGCAAAAGCACTTGCAATTATAGAATATCGCAAGGAAAAACCTTTTACAGAAATTGCAGAACTTATGCAAGTTTCTGGTATAGGAGAATCTATTTACGAAAAGATTAAAGATTTTATTATCCTCTAATTTATTTTTCTTTCTTTTGTTTCTTTTGGTATGCTTGTATGTTTTTTTCTTTACAAAAGTGGTTCATTATGAAACAAAAATAGATGCGAAGATAAAAATCTTGGAGGCTAAACTTGTTTCTTTTACAATCGATGGGGATAAACTTTCTATGGAATTAAAACAAAGAGAAAAGATTGTTGCTACTTATTATATAAGAAACAAAGAGGAAAAAGAGTATTTGGAAAACCATTTAAAAATTGGTTTGCATTTGCGTTTAGTGGGAGAAAAGAGTGAGGTTTTTTCGAATACGATACCGAATACATTTGATTATAAAGCTTATTTGTATCATCAAAGAGTTTATTTTACTTTTATGGTTACAAAGATAGAAATTTTAGATGTTCCAATCGATTTTTTTTCTTCTGTAAAAAATAGTTTTTTGAAACGATTGCAAAAAGTTGAGAATAATCCTTATATTGCTGCATTTGTTTTGGGAGATAAAACCCTCATGAATGCAGAATTTTATCAAAGAATTGTTACAAATGGAGTTAGTCATTTGTTTGCTTTGTCTGGTATGCATTTGTCACTTGTGTACTTGGTGTTGTCGAAAGCTTTTTCTAAGTGCAAACGAAAGAAAATATGGATTTATTCCTTTTTACTCTTTTATCTTTTTTTGACAGGATGTTCGGTTTCTTTCTTGCGTGCTATTGTATTTTTATTCCTAATGGATTGTAATAAGAAGTGGAATTTATCCTTATCAAGTATAAAGATTCTTTTTCTAACGGCTTTTTTACTTTTGTTTTTAGAACCATTTTCTATTTATAATGTTGGTTTTTGGTATACTTTTGTTGTGACATTTTCTTTGTTATTTTGTCATAATTTTCTTCGTAATAAAGGAAAATTTAAGCAAATTGTTTTGGTGAGTTTAATTACTTTTCTCTTTGGCTTACCGATTACTTTGTATATTAACTATGAAGTGAATTTGTTTTCTGTAGTTAATAATATGTTATTTGTTCCTTTTATTAGTACATTTGTGTTTCCACTTGCCTTGCTTACGTTTCTGTTTCCATTTTTGTTGCCTATTTTTGATTGGTTTACTGAAATATTAGAGATTATGAACCAAATGAGTTTCCAACTTGCATTTCCCGTGATATTTGGAAAGATTGGTTTGTTGGAAGTCTTTTTATGCTATTGTTTACTTCTTGTAGGTTTTGGCTACAAACAGAAGAAATGTTTTGTATTTTTGTTTTTCTTGCTTTTCTTTTGTTATTATAAAAATTTTTTCGATGGAAGTTATCATGTTTATTTTTTGGATGTAGGGCAGGGAGATGCCACTTTGTTTGTTGCTCCAAGAGGAAAAGAAGTCATTTTGATAGATACAGGAGGGGAGGTGACTTATAGCAAGGAAGACTTTCAACTTCGAAATAAAGAGTTCTCGTTAGCACAAAATATTGTTTCTTTTTTGAAAAGTATTCGGGTACGAAAGATATCTTTGTTACTCCTAACTCATGGAGATTTGGACCATTTAGGTTATGCAGAGGAAATTGGAAAAAGTATCCCTTTTCAAAAAGTTATGCTAAATCTTGGTGAAGAAAACATTTATGAAAAACGTTTGAGAGAACTATACACGATTGTTAGTGCGTATACTTCTTCTTATTTTTCGAATTCTTTTTATTTTACGAAACTCTATGATAATGAAAATGATAATAGTTTGGTGTCTCGGTGGTGTATTGCAAAAACTTGTTTTTTAATGATGGGCGATGCTTCTCAAAACGTTGAGAAAAATATATTGCAAAGGTATGCACTTGAAAGTACTTTTTTGAAAGTGGGACATCATGGTTCTAAGAGTAGTTCTTCTTTGGAATTTTTAAAAGTTGTAAATCCTGGGTATGCTATTATTTCCTCGGGGAGAAAAAATCGTTATCGTCATCCATCTAAGGAAACCATAGAAAATTTAGAAAAACTAGGTATAGAAATATGGAATACACAAACAAGTGGAACAATAGAGGTAAAAGTAAATAAGAAAGGAGAGTATCACATATTTTCTACTTTGTCATAAAATACAATACACTACAGTAGTGTTTAGATAGATTGAAGAAATTTTATGCAAAGTTTCTTCTTTTATTTTTTTGTAGTATAATTGATTTATGTTAGGAGTTCTTTTTATGTATTTGATATATGGAGATAGTTTTCGTTTGATAGAGGAAGAAATTCAAAAAATCGTAAAAGAAGAAACAAATGTAGTGACGTTAGATTTATATAGTGTTTCTTTAACGGATGTTTTGGTAGAAGCGGGATATGTTTCTTTGTTTGAAGAAAAAAAGATATTACTTGTAAAAAATGCTTCTTTTTTTACAAGTGCAAAGACGAATGAAGAAGAAATAGAGGCATTTTTAAATTATATGGAGCAACCCAATCCATTAACTACTGTTATTTTTACAAGTTATGAAAAAATAGATGCTCGAAAGAAAGTAACGAAAAAATTTAGTGAGAAAAATAAAATTATTTCTGTGGGGAATTTAAAAACAAATGATTTAGTGAGTAAAGTACGTGATTTGTTTTTTTCTAAGAAGTATAAGATTAGCACAGAAGTTATTCAATATATAGTAAATGCTTGTGGAAGTAATTATGACCTCATTTATAATGAAGCAAACAAATTGTTTCTGTATTATGGAGAATCCCAGACGATTGCTTTTTCTGATGTGAAAGAAATTGTTTCTAAATCTATGGAAGACAACCATTTTCGTTTTGTTGAGGCAGTGGTTGCAAAAGATTTAAAAAGAGCTGTTTCTTTGTTAGAAGACTTGTACATTTTAAAAGTAGAGCCGATTACACTTTTGATGTTGCTTGCAAGGGAATATCGTATTTTATATAGTTCTATGTTACTTCGAAGTAGGGGTTATCCTATACAAAGTATTTCTAAACATTTAGGGTTACAAGATTGGCAAGTAGAAAAGAGTTTACGGGCTAGTTCTTCTTATTATGTTAATGATTTAGCGGTTTATTTAAAACAACTTGCAGAGTTGGATTATGAGATTAAAAGTGGGAAGATAGATCGATTTTTGGCTTTAAAAACTTTTTTGCTTACTCTTGTATAAAAAAAGAAGTTCTAAGATTTACCTTAAAGCTTCTTTTATTTTGTCTGTATTTTTAAAATTAAGTTTGGCAATTTCATTTAATTTATTAAAACCATATTTTGTTACAATCTCTTTTCCTACTTGGTCAACGATAGCATTCGCCCCTTTTGGAATATCTATTCCTAGTTCTTTTGTAAGTTCGTCCATCTTCATTAAGAAGATATATCTACTGATTACACTTGCTGCAGCAACACTCGCACATTTGCTTTCAGCTTTGGTTGTAAAAGTAATATCTGTTACCTTTTCTTTGGCTTCTAGAATGTGTTCAAAATATTTTCTAGGGTAGACAAATTGGTCTACTACAATTTTAGAGTAGGGATATTTTTCTTCTTTATGGGTTAGGCTATATAAAACTTTGTTGTGTAATATGGCCTTGATTTTATTCATGTTGTATCCTTTGTTTTGGTACGTATTGTATTCTTTGTTATTTAAAGTGTATGTGACATAGGGAATTTCTTTGATAAGCAGTGGTGCAATTTTTAAAATTTTATCGTCGGTTAGTTTTTTTGAGTCTTTTACACCTAAGTCATTAATAAAATCAATCTTAGTTTTATCTACAAAAGTAGCTGTCACTACAATAGGGCCAAAGTAGTCTCCTGTTCCTACTTCGTCTGAACCAATGGTTGGCATACTGTAAAAGTAATTTAATTCTTCTTTGTATTTTTCTTTTTCTTTTTTGGGTTCGTTGATATCAATAGTACGATTGTTTAATTTTTTCTCCATATCCACCCAAATATTGGCATCTATATCAGCACTTACTCCTTGAAACATGGCTTTGCCACTTTCATAAAGTGTAATAATGGTGTCTGCTTCATCAGCTTGGAATACGGCATAAGGAGGAGTTTTTTCTCTCTTGGCATCTTTATAATATGCAATCATTTTTTCACGTACGTTTTCACTTACTTTAAAAACTATGGTCATTGTTTTCACCTCAAGGTTATTTTAACAAATTGTAAGCATAAAGTCTATGAAAGAAAGATACAATAAGTAAGGGAATGTCTGTTTTTAGAAGAAATTCTTTCTTTTTTTTAGAAAATCAACTATAATTAAATTAAGTTAGGAGAATGTTTATGCAGAATATCATTGATGTTATTATTTTATTGTTTTTGCTAATGGGAGCAGTTATTGGTTTTAAGAAAGGGGTTATTAAGAGTGTTGTTTCTTTTGTAGGGACTATTTTGGTTTTAGTTTTATCGTTTACTCTGAAAAACCCATTGTCGGTATTTTTGTATACTTACTTGCCATTTTTTAATGTAGGAATTGCAGTAGTTAACATTTTGATTTATGAAGGAATTGCTTTCTTGATTGTCTTTTCTCTTTTGTCTACTGTCCTTCGTATTGTGATAAAAATCTCAGGAATTATTGAAACGCTGCTTAAGTTCACCATTATTTTGGGTATTCCTTCTAAGATTTTGGGGGCTATTTTAGGTTTCTTTGAAATGTATATATTTATCTTTGCTGTTTTATTTGCTTTGGCCCAATTTAATGTCCATAGCAGTTTGATTACAGATAGTAAAATGGCAGACTTTATTTTAAGCCATACTCCATTTGTGAGTCATGTTATGGAAGATACATATAACGGAGTAAAAGAAGTGGTTACATTGAATAAGAATTATCAAAATTCACAGGATAAGGAAAAATTAAATCAAGATGGGCTTGATGTCCTACTTAAGTACAACGTATTAAGTGTTGAAAATGCGAATAAACTTTTAGAAAAAGGAAAATTAAAGATAAAAGATGCAGATAGCATTGTGAAAAAATATGAAAAGGAGAGTAAAAAATGATTAAACATTTAGAAGCAAATGAAAATTTAAAAGAACTTGTAAAAAGTGGAGTCCATATCGTCGACTTTTATGCTGATTGGTGTGGACCTTGTAAAATGATGGGGTCAGTTCTTGAAGGAATGCAAGATATAAATGTTATAAAGGTAAATACGGATATGCATCAAGAATTAGCTCGTGAATTTGGAGTTATGAGTATTCCTACACTTGT
>CAMUBM010000054.1 GCA_947087145.1 uncultured Mycoplasmatota bacterium | reverse complement strand
TAAAAACAGATTCAAGAAAAGTAACTAAAGGGGATACGTTCATTGCGATACGTAATGTAAATCGTGATGGTCATGATTACATTAAGCAAGCAATAGAAAATGGGGCAACAAAAATTATTTGTGAAGAAGGTTCATATCCCGTAGAAACTATAATCGTAGAAGACACTAGAAAATACTTAGACGAATACTTATATGAAAATTACTATCCAAAAATAAAAGACATGAACTTAATTGGTGTGACAGGAACGAACGGAAAAACAACAATATGTTTCCTAGTTTACCAAATGCTAAAAAAATTAGGAAAAAATCCTGCCTATATTGGTACCATAGGTTTTTATTACGCTGATATAAAAAAAGAACTCAATAACACAACTCCCGATACTGATTTACTTTATGAGATGCTTTTAGAAGCCAAAGAAAACAACTGTGATACAGTCGTAATGGAAGTAAGTAGTCATGCTCTAGATAAAAATCGAATTTATGGATTGGAATTTGACGAAGTAGCATTTACCAATTTAACGCAGGACCACTTAGATTATCATGAAACTATGGAAAACTATTGTGCTGCAAAGAAAAAATTATTCGAACGCACAAGAAACCAAAAAGTTGCCGTTATAAATGCCGACGATACCTATGCAAACCGCTTTATTTTAGAAACAAATCAAAATATCACGATATCTGACACAAACGGAAACGTTACTATTAAAAATATGGAATTTTCTCATAGGAAGACCAAAATCTTATTTACTTATGAAGAAAAAGAATACGAAACCACGATTAAAATGGTAGGAAGATACAATGTCTACAACTTTTTAACTGCTACCATGCTAGTCCATAAACTGGGATTTAGTATCGAAGAAATTCTAAATTTAACAAATGAATTAAGTGCTCCCAATGGAAGAATGGAGAAAATAACTTACAAAACAAATAGTATCTTCATTGATTATGCCCATACGCCAGATGCCGTTATAAACGTTCTAAAAAGTGCCGAAGAATATAAAAAAGGGCGTATTATTACCATCATTGGTTGTGGAGGAGATAGAGACCGCAAAAAAAGACCCATCATGGGACATGCTGCTGAAGAACATTCAGATTACGTAATACTCACAAACGATAATCCAAGAACAGAAGACGAGACGCAAATTATGAATGATATTTTAGAAGGCTTACAACAAAATAATCATGAAGTCATCTATGATCGTAAAGAAGCCATCAAAAAAGGAGTATCTTTATTACAAGAAGAAGATATTCTAATGGTTCTTGGAAAAGGACACGAAGATTACCAAATCATTGGTACCGAAAAACACCACCTAAGCGATCAAGAAATAGCACGGGAAGCAATTGATGAACTAGAAAGAATATCTGCTTAAATACAGATATTTTTAATTGTAGAAAAACATGATATAATCCTTAAAAAGGATAGATAGATATGATTATAACGAAAGAAATTTTAAATGAAAAAGTTCCTATGGATAAAATTCCTACAAGGTTAGACAGTGCATTAAATCTATACACTAATATTAAATATAAAATGAAAAAAGGATTACTACTTTATAATTCATCTCCCAGTACTTGGAACTGTCTTTATTCTTTTTATGAAACAAAGCATAAATTTACTATAAATGAATATCATTTCTTTACTAACGCACCCACATATGGAGAATTAATTAAAGAATACCAAGAAATATATCAAAAGATTTACGAACAAGAAAAAGGTTTTACTAAAGAAGTAAGAAAAGAAATACTAATAAATGAGTATAAAAAAACATTTCAATTAGAGAAAGTTTCAATTGTTGAGGAATTAGAACCAATTTTTGAACTTAAATATTCAAAATCGCAAAAAGTATGGACTCTATACTATTTTGAAAATTACGTAGCAAATACGATAGAAAACATATATACATTATTAAATCAAAAACTTTATGAACAAAAGATACTTCCTTTAAATCACTCAAATCATAAAATAGATGGAATAGAAATTGGAAGTAATATCCCCTATATGCTTTCTGTAAAAACAAATCTACAAAAACTAAATAAAAATACAATAGAAATAGAAGACTAAACTAAAAATAGAGAGGAAAAACATCATGAAATACCAAATTAAAAATGCCGCTATTGAATTAAATGGGAGTACTATATTAAATGAAATCAACTTAGATATTATAGATACCTCTCATATTGGCATCGTAGGAAGAAACGGGGCAGGAAAAACAACCCTTTTAAATGCTTTAAGAAATAAAGAACTATTCACCGAAGGAGTAGAAGATAGCCCTTTAGAAATTATAGAAATAGGAAATCCTACCATCGGTTACCTAGAACAAGTAACCTTTAAAAACGAAAATAATACCCTTTTGGAAGAAATAAAAGATTCTTATAAAGAAATTACAGAACTGGAAAAGAAACTAGACAGATTAGTAAAGAAAATGGAAAACGAACAAGATACCAAAACTATAGAAGAATATACAAATGCTTTAGATACTTTTGAATACTTAGGAGGCTATACCTACCAAAAAGAATACGAAACCATGCTAAGTAAATTTGGATTTAGTGAGAGCGATAAGCAAAAACCAATTACTTCTTTTTCAGGGGGAGAAAGAACCAAAATTGCCTTTCTAAAACTTCTCTTATCCCAAAAAGATATTTTATTTCTAGATGAACCCACCAATCATTTAGATATCACAGCAATTGAATGGTTAGAAAACTACTTAAAAAACTACAAAAAAGCCTATATCATTGTTTCTCATGACCGCATGTTTTTAAATAATACAGTGAATACAATCATTGATATTTCTTACGGAAAAACCACCGAATATATTGGAAATTACGAAAAATTTGAACAGCAAAAAAAGGAAAACTACGAAAAACAATTAAAAGACTATGAACGTCAGCAAAAAGAGATTGCAAGACTAAATACACTCTATGAAAAATTCAGAAAAAAACCATCAAAAGCAAAAATGGCGCTTTCCAAACTCCATATGATAGAGAGAATGGAAAAAATAGAAAAACCAAGAAGAGCAAATGAAAAAACATTTAAAATGAATTTAAACAAAATGACACCCAGTGGTAAAAATGTTCTTTCTTGCAAAAATTTAGAATTTGGCTTCGACAAACCAATTGCTAAACTAGATTTAGAAATACTGCAAGGAGAAAAAATAGGAGTCATCGGAGCAAATGGTACAGGAAAATCCACTCTTTTAAAAACAATCAATGGCTTAATACTAACAAAAGGTGGACACATAACTTTTGGATTTAATGTAACAATTGGTTACTTTGACCAAACGCTCAAAATGAATAACGAGCAGCATACCATTTTAGAAGAATTTAAAAGTACCTATAATGAATGCTTAGAAAACGAAGCAAGAAGTGCTCTAGGAGCCTTTCAATTTAGTGGTTTAGATGTAAACAAAAAAATAAATGTCCTCTCTGGAGGAGAAAAGGTAAGACTCTCTCTTTGCAAAATTTTATATAAAAAACCGAATTTTTTAATATTAGATGAACCGACCAATCACTTAGATTTAGAAGGAAAAGAACAACTAGAAAATATCCTATCCTCTTACAAAGGGACCATTCTTTTTGTCTCCCACGACCGGTATTTCACAAACAAATTAGCCACCCGTTTACTTGTATTTGAAAATGCAACAGTAACAGATTACCATTGTACTTACTTAGAATACAAAGAAAAAGAAAAAAACAAGGAACCAGTAGAAGAAAAAAAGAAAAATCGAAAGAAAAAAGAAACATGCAAAAAAACGGAAGAAAAAAGTTCAAAAAAAGAATTGGAAAAATTAGAAAAAGAAATCACGAAATGGACAAATAAAAAACAAATCATAAATGAAGAACTCTATAATAAAGAAAACTTTAAAGATTTTGGAAAAATGAAGGACTTACAAAAAGAATTAGAAGAGATTACAAAGACTTTAACTTCACTAGAAGAAGAATGGCTAAAACGAAGTGAATTTATAGAACAAAATGAATAGTGCATGATATAATGAATAGAGCAAAGGATGAAAAAGATGAAAGACAAATACAATTTAACACGAGAACAAAACATATTTTTAGCAAAAAGAAATATAGTAGATTATATATGGAAAAGTGCCAATTTAGAAGGAATAGCCGTAACTTATCCAGAAACACAAAGTTTGTATGATGGAGGAATAGTAAGTGGCTTAACAGTAAATGAAGTCATAGCCATTAATAATTTGAAATACGCATGGAATTTTATTTTAGAAACGGAAGAAATAGAAGCAGACTATAAAACCCTATGTGAGATTCATAAATTAACCACTGAAAAATTAGTTCCCCAACCTGGATTTCTTAGAACAACTCCTGTAAATATTGGTGGCACAACTTGGAAACCAGAATTTCCTTTTGAAAGTCAAATCAAAGAAGAACTAGAAAGTATTTTAAAACAAGAGGAAAAAAGCAAAACAGAAATAGCTATTGAATGCATGCTCTATATCATGCGCCGCCAAATGTTCATTGATGGAAATAAAAGAGTAGCCATGCTATTTGCTAATAAAATTATGATTGATAATGGTTGTGGTATTTTAAGTATTGCCAAAGAAAAGCAAAGTTTCTTTTTAGAAAAACTAATTCAATTTTATGAAACTGGTAAAATACAAGATCTAAAAGAATGGATTTACCAAACCAGTATAGATGGTATAGAATTGTAGAAAAAACAAATTACACCAAACATTTTTTCTAAATTTGACTTTAATCTATTTTTATGTATAATAATTTTCGAAATAAGGGGAGAAATATGAAAAAGATAATAGAATTTCGAAAATTATATGATTCTATCAATCATATAGAATTTGGCTGTATCGGAATAGAAGAAGACAGCAACAAAATCAGATATTTTTCTCATTATAATGATCTAGGAGAATACAACCTTAATTTTTTATACGAATTTAATATAGCAAGTCCAAAGTTAAAAATACTAGAATATCATTTAGCAAATTGTACTATTAAAGATTCTTACCTAAATGAAAATTTACCAAAAGATTTATTAAATATAATACAAGACGCATTCAAAAAACATAAATGTTACAATAAAAAAGTTAATTTGCCCAATACATTCTTATTTAAAAATCAATTATTTATGATAGTGGAGAATGAAATAAACCTGGAAAACAATAACAGACAATGTAATGCTCAATATAATCCGTACAGTAACAGTTTATTTTTTAAATTAGAAAAATGGAAAGAATTGACGGATAGAGAAAAAGAGCAAATGGAAAACACAATTTTACATGAAATTGGGCATTTAAAAGTAACACAAAAGACTTTAAAAAGCAACAATTTATATGTTCAATGTGGATTTAACACAGATGAAATAAAACTTCAACCAGTCTTACTTTCTAATGGAGATGTATTTTACAAACCCCAAAAAGGAAAAAATGAAATATACAAACCTGAAATAATAATAGAAGAAATAATCAATGATTTCGATTGTAGTAAAGTATCTACAAATTTTCAAGGAAATTACCCATCATTTGGAAGCCGTATAAATAATTTATGTGATAATGAATTACAAATAGCCAGATACACAAATGGAATGTCCGTTCTTACGAGTCATCTTTTATCCATAATAAAAAGCAAAGATTTATTAGAAGAACTTCTAGGGACATTATATGCTAGTGTTTATAGTTACGATAAATGGGATAGGCAAACTCAAGAAGAACGTGCTGACCAACTATTATTAAAATATGAAAAAGTCAAACAAAAAAAGATTTAGGAAATAAAAATTTTGTTATTGACTTTTTTTCATTCTTTCAAGTAAAATGGATAAGGCTCAAAATTTTTTCAAAATGAAATAGGGAATAAATTATGAAAAAAGAAAGAACTGCAATGTATTCTGAGTTTATAATACAAAGCAATGGAACAATAAAAGAAAATATAGGTTTTGTCGCCAATCCAAATAGCACCTTTGACCCAGACGAAATCACAAAAATGTTAAACATTATCCCTAATAATACAATGAAATTAGGAGAAGAAAGAAAAAAAGGGAAAGGGTTGTATCCTTTTTCTACTTGGA
>CAMUBM010000053.1 GCA_947087145.1 uncultured Mycoplasmatota bacterium | reverse complement strand
TATATAGCTTATGAAAATGTGTTATTTCGATTTATATATGGGGATAAAATTAGTGGAAGAAAAAAGTTATTTAAATATGCCCCACCAATAGCAGATAAGCTATATGATTGTTTGGATCAAATAAATAATGCAAGAAATTTATTAGATTTTTATTGGTCTATGCCATCAAAAGAAAAGTATGCAGCATTGAGTTTTTATCATACCGATTTCGATAATCCAAATAATAAATATAATAAAAACACTTTGGAGTTTAGAAGTCCGAATGCTATAACGGATGCAGTTATATGGCAGAATAACATAAATACTTTTACTAAAATGCTTGTATCAGCAAGAGAAAAAGTAATGGATGAAGAATTTTTAGATTATAAATTAAAACATGAATTTTATCCTTATTTAGGGAATGAATATTTATACAATGATATAAATTTAAAGAATGTATTGGAATTTGTAGATTTAGTATTTGATAATAATTTAGACAAAATTTACTTTTTAAGACAATATTTGAAAAATTTTCAAGATAATTATGGTATTAAGATAGCTGTAAGAGCTAAAAAGTTTGTTAAGTAGGTGTTTATATGTTTAAAAAATATTATTTAGCTTATGGAAGTAATTTAAATCTTGAGCAAATGAACTATAGGTGTTGGACTGCTAATCCTTTGGGGTTTACTCTACTAAAAGATTATAGATTAGTATACAAAGGTAAGGCTGATTTTTTTGCCTATTTAACAATAGAAAGATGTAAAGGATACAAGGTGCCTTTAGGAGTATTTGAAGTTTTACCTTTTGATATGTTTTCATTAGATAATTATGAAGGGTATCCAACAATTTATAAAAAAACTTATATTCCTCTAGAAATTGATGGAAAAAAGAAAAAAGCTTTCATTTATATTATGAATGAAAATTTTACCTATCATTTACCATCTAGAAGGTATATAGAAACTTGTGAGAAAGGTTATAATCATTTTGGATTTGATAAAACTATTCTTGATATAGCATTAAGAGATACTTTTGATGAAATGGATTTTAGAAGAATTAGAAAAAAAGAGAATAAATAAAAATTCGCACCCATAACTGCGAATTTTTCTATGCTACTTTATGATAAGTATTGTTTTTGTTTTTTTCTTGCTTTTCTTTTTCTTTACAATCTTTACATTTTCTAGGCTCTGTTAAATTATGCTCTTTAAAAAATTCTTGTTGTCCAATAGTGAAGTCAAATTCTGTACCGCAAATTTTACATTTTATTTTCTTGTCTTGCATCTTTTCTCCTCCTTTTAAAAAATTTATTTTAATACTTCTTTATTCAATTTCCAAAAGGAGAGTTTATAAAAAATAATTAAAATCTATTGGTATTATAGCACTTTATAGAAAAAATGTGCATTTATTTTTCCAAGAAAAAGAATTTGTGTTATACTTAATCTAGCTGTAAAGAGTATGTGCAGTAAGGTTTGTATGGGGGAATTATGGAAGTTATAGAGGAAGTAAAATTTTCTTTTTTGAAAAAAGAAGAAAAAGTAGAGTATTTTAAAAAAGTACTGCTAGAATGTAAAGAAAAAAACAAACAACCCGAAATTCATTCTGAAATACCAGAGTTAGAACTTGCTTGTATAGAACTTTTTCAAAAAGAAACAAATCCAGAAACACCAAAAAATTCTAAAGAAAGAATTTCTTTGAAGGAATTAAAACAAATTGGTATTCCAAGCAGTATGGTAGACGAAATTGCAGCAAAAAGTTGGTTTGATGACCGAGCATTTCCAGGAGAAATTCAATACATTGCGAATATTTCGGACATATATTGGAAAGCATTTGTTATTGTTGGAAGAATTTATGGAGAACGGACAGATAAGTCTGGAAATCCGCAATCTTGGCATTTACAAGCAGTTAGTAATGCACTCGATTTTAAAAGGGAAAAAGTCATTGGTTTATTACATGATGTGGTAGAAGATGGGTATCTTACTTTGGATAGTCTGCGATATATTTTTAAATTCCCAGAAAGTATTGTGCAAGCTGTTAGTATTTTAACAAGGGATAAAGAACTTTATCCTACTTATGATGATTATATTAGGAAAAGAGTTTTGCCTAGTAGAAGTCTTGGAGTATTAAAAACAAAATTAAAAGATATGAAAAACAATGAAAGTCCAGAGCGAACGAAAGATTTACCAGAAAAAGCTAGACAAAAAGCTTTAACAAAATACAAACCTTATATTCCTTTGTTTGAAGAACGTATTGAAGAAGTAAAATTAGAAAGAAAAAGGAGCAAAAAAAATGATAGATATTAAATTAATTAGAGAAAATCCAGAACTCGTAAAAGAGAATAACAAAAAGAAATTTCAAGAACATAAAAATAGTTTAGTAGATGAAGTTCGAGAAAAGGATATTATTCTTCGTGAGACACAAACTAAAAATGATGCTTTAAAAAGTGAAGTCAATAAAATGAGTAAACAAATTGGAATTTTGATGCAAGAGAAAAAAGTGGAAGATGCTAGTGTGTTAAAAGAGAAAGTGGCAAATATGAAAAGTGAAATTGCTACTTTGGAAGAGAAGGAAACGGCTTTGCGTGAAGAAATAAAGACCAAAATGATGCTTATTCCTAATATTATTGCTGAGGATGTTCCCATCGGAGAAGATGATTCTAAAAATGTAGAGGAAGCGCGTTTTGGAGATCCTGTTGTTCCAACATTTGAAATTCCGTATCATAGTGATATTATGGCAAGTTTCAGTGGTTTAGATAAAGAGGCTGCTGGAAGAGTTAGTGGTAATGGTTTTTACTACTTAATGGGAGATATTGCAAGACTTCATTCTGCCGTTTTAACTTATGCAAGAGATTTTATGATTGAAAAGGGATTTACTTATTGTATTCCTCCTTTTATGATCCATGGAGATGCCGTGGACGGAGTCATGTCTTTTGAAGAAAAAGATGCCATGATGTATAAAATTGAAGGGGAAGATTTGTATTTAATTGGTACAAGTGAACATAGTATGATTGCTAAGTTTAAAGATCAAATTTTAAAGGAAAGTGAACTTCCTATTACTATGACGTCTTATTCTCCTTGTTTTCGTAAAGAAGTTGGGGCTCATGGCATTGAAGAACGTGGAGTGTATCGTATTCACCAATTTGAAAAACAAGAAATGGTTGTCCTATGTAAACCTGAAGAGAGTGATGCATGGTACGAAAAAATGTGGAACTATTCTGTAGAACTTTTTAGAAGTTTAGATATTCCAGTAAGAAAACTTGTTTGTTGCTCAGGAGACTTAGCAGACTTAAAATATCGTTCTTGTGATATTGAGGCATGGAGTCCAAGACAACAAAAATATTTTGAAGTGTGTTCTTGTTCTAATCTAACGGATGCACAGGCAAGACGGCTTGGTATTCGTTATAAAAAAAGTAATGGAGAAAAAGAATATGCTCATACGTTGAATAACACGGTGATTGCTCCTCCTAGAATGTTAATTGCATTTTTAGAAAATAATTTACAAGAAGATGGTAGTGTTTTGATACCAAGGGCTTTACAACCTTATATGGGTGGAAAAGAAAAATTACTTCCCAAGGAATAAATAGAACTTTTAGTTCTGTTTTTTGGGGTTATTGTATACTTATAATAGTAAAAAAATAAATAGGAGCAACGAATGAAAGAAAGACATGTATTAAAATTTGCAAAAATATTATTGATTTCGCAGAAAAAAGAAGATTATATCTGTTTACAAAATGTTGGTTTTCAGAGAATTACTTGTTTTTCTTCTCCTAAAGAAGCTTTTGCATTTTTTGCAAATTGTCCAGAGAAAATAAAAGAATATTCTGCTTTAATTGAAAGATATACGAGAGGAGTAGATTTTCTTTCTTTTAGACAACTACTATGGGAAAATAAAACTACACTTATAAGAGTAGAGCTTTATGAAGAGAGAAGTTTAAGTTTTAAGGATACAGAGGAAGCAATTGTAGAAAAGTTTTTTAATGGCGTAAAGATTTCTTGTTGTCCTTTTAGACAAGATTTAAAGCAAAAATGTGTGATAGATAGTAAAAGATTTACTAATATACCTATGGATAAAATTTGTGAACTTCTTTTAAGAAAATTAAAAAATAAAGAACCTGTTTTACAAATAAAAGATTTTAAAATACTGTATGTATGTGGATATTCTAAAATAAATAAATTGGTTTTGGAGCAGAAACTGAAGAAAAGAGATTTTCGAGTCACTATTAAAGATTGGTACGAAGAAAATATTTCGTTTGCTTCTTATGATATTGTGTTGTTACAAGATGATTTTGTTTTAAAAAATCGACCAGAAATAGAAAGAGATTCTTTTTTTTATGTTGATTATTCTTTTACTCCTTTTTCTGCTTCTATTTCTGATTATTCCCTTTCTTATGTCCTTGGTAAGCATGTGAGTGTTACTTGTAAGGAACAAAAAAATGAGAAAAAAATAAATTACTTGCTTTTTAGTAATGATATTTATGAGCAGATTATGAGTGTATTTATGGTGACTATTCAAAACGTTTGTGAAATGATGGGGATTTCTCATCCTAAAGAATGTATTTCTTCCATGATTTATACAGAAAAATATTTAGAAAAAGAAAAACTATTTTTAGAAGAACAGAGAAAGCGACTTCTTCCTATTATAGAATTTAATTTTTTTGTTTCTT
Organism: uncultured Mycoplasmatota bacterium; assembly: GCA_947087145.1. Taxonomy (GTDB): domain Bacteria; phylum Bacillota_I; class Bacilli_A; order RF39; family UBA660; genus MGBC108787. The sequence goes on along the minus strand of CAMUBM010000053.1, from coordinate 1,414 downwards.
TATTGGATGATTTTTTTGCTTTTCAAGTGCATTTAGAAAAAAATCCATATGGTATAGTCGTTCGTAAAATAGAGGATTGTTATTGCATTCAAAATTTATATGATGGGAAGGTGAATGGGGAAATAAGAATACCTTTTTTTCAAGAAGAATTTTTAAAATGTTTTTCGGTACGACTTGTAAGTGCAAAGGGAACTTTTCTACCTTTTTCTTACGTAAGCATTTTTTCCTCGGAATATTCGGGAAAAGATGCATCTGCTTATCCAAATAAAAAGGAATTTGCAATGTATCAAAATATTCGTTTGAAATCTTTACGACTTTTGCCTCCAGTCATAGAAATGGCTCGTCATACAGACTATAAGAGAAAACATGATTTAAAAAAGTAATTTGCCTTTTCTTTTTTTCTTTGTTAGAATATTTTTTCAGAAATGAGGGGGGAAAAATGGAGCAAAATTTCCTTATTTTAAAAAATTGGTTTTCTTCTTTTGAAAATTATCAAAAACTTTCATTAAAAAAAGCACAGGAAGTCTATATTCATTTTATTCATTCTACAAATATAGAAGAGAAGAATGTCTTAAAAGAAAAGCTTGTTTTAGGAACTATGTACGTAGTGTATGAAACTATAAATGATTCCTTTTTGGTATATTTACCATCTAATAAATGTAATGTAGAAGATATTATTCAAGCGGGCATACTTGTTTGGATGGAATTTATAAATAATGGAAAGATATTAGATATTTCTTATTATAGTGATTTTTTTCGAAGAGATTTTTTTCTTAAAATAGCACAATCTTTATTATGTAGTGAACGAAATAAAGACGCTTCTTTTCTTTATTTTGAATTTTTTGGAGTAGAGAAACAAAGTTTTTTTACTTGTTTATTCCAATATATTTTGTTAAGAGAAAAAATGGGAAAACTTTCTTATTCACAATTTTTGCAAACTTTTAAAGAGTTTCCTACCTTGCGTTCTTTTTATTCTTTTTTTGAAGAAATTTACTCTTTAGTAGATAGTGTTTCTATTTTGGATAAAGAAGAAAACTTTTCCTATCGTAAAATAGCTTTTTTCCTACCTTATATTATGGAAGAAGTCTTATATTCTATTTATAATTCTAAAGACCCGTCCAATGTTTTTTTAGAAATAGAAAATCCTTTAAATGAGATAGAGTGTCAACTTCTACGTAATCGAGTTCGGGAAATTTATGAAATTTTGGAATTGCCTTCTTATAGAAATAAGAAAATGACAGCAGCTTTTTATGGTATGCAAGGGAAAAGAAAAAGTTTTGGTAATCTTAGTAAAGAATATAATTTATCAAAGCAATCAGTGCAACAAAGTGTACAGAGAACTTTGAAACTTATTCGTAAAAAGTATCCTTATTCCAAAGAATTAAGAAACATTTATGAAGAATTAGAAAAAACG
>CAMUBM010000052.1 GCA_947087145.1 uncultured Mycoplasmatota bacterium | reverse complement strand
GTTTTGGTAGTTCGAAAGGATTAAAAAAGCACCATCCTTTATGGAGGCGCTTGACTATAAACGGTAAGCACTAGTTATTAGTGTCTCGCTTAAAGTAAGAATAACTTATTTTTCTATAAATGTAAAGGCTTTTATTGCTTTTTTTCTTGGTCAAATTTTTCCCACAATTCGTCTACGGAATAAATACGATTATTAACTCTGCGTTTTTCTACATATTCCTCGAAAGTTCCCATCACCTTAGCAGGCACACCAGCAACAACAACACCTTCTGGAACATCTTTGGTAACTACGCTTCCCGCTGCAATAACAACATTAGGACCAATCTTAACATTAGGTAAGATAGTACTATTGCATCCAATAAAAACATTGTCCATAATTTCAATGCATCCAGCTTGGTAACAAAATTCTCCTTGCTCTAAATGATTTAATCCCAAATGAAAAATATCATGTGTAACAAAAGTAACATTACTTGTAACGACCACATTATTATGAAATTTAATGAGTTGTGGATCTGCCGGAATAAATCTTGGTTGAAAAAAGAAATGCTCTCCTACCTCTTTAAATATCTTATGTTTCACAATATATCGATTTCTTTTGTCACTATTAAGTATCATAGCAATTCTAAGTCGATGCAATTGATTTTTTGTCCATGATTTCATATTTTTACCTCTTTTATATGATACCAAATGTAAGCTTTTTTTACAAATAAAAAGCAGTGCTAATTTTCACTGCTATCATCAGGCCCGCCAGGGATAACTGGATCTGGATCAGGAGTAGGGTCTGTCGTTTCGTTTCCTTCTCCTTCTCCCTCACCAGGACCACCAGGAACAATCGGATCAGGTTTTATAGGATCCTCAGGATTTGTATTTCCAGGTTCATTCGGATCATTAGGTTCTGTTGGGTTTGGATCATTTAAAGAAGGATCATTATTGTTAGGAGGTTCAGACCCTGTGCAAACTTGGTTAATAGAAATCACTATGTAAGAAATACTTCTTGTAAGAGTACCAGCACTGACACTCTGGTTGCTAATCATTCCAGGAACGCCATCGCTACAAACAAAAGATTTTGATAAAGTAATTCCGTTATTAGAAGCCCAAGTCTCTACTTCTCCAACGGACGAACCAATAAAGTTTGGAACAACTGCTTCTTTTGTTCCCCCCCGAACTCCTTTACCAATCACAGGAGAGGTATATTCTTCATTGTAATCATAAGAGAATGTTTTAATCATTTCTTCATTTTTAATACCTAAATTCACTTCCAAAGCATCATGTATCGCCTGTAAACTATTTTCATAATACCCAAGAGCAGACAACTGCATTCCACCAATCATAACTGGTAAGTTATACACTTCTAAATACGTTTTTTGAATATTGATAAAATCATTTCCTTTTAAACCTTGTAATAACATATTTTTTAATGTTTGATAGAAAGATAAAATTTGAGTGGTAGAAAGGTTAGTGGCAATATTTTTTCCAACGACATCCAGCAACTTTTCAAAATCAGAAAAACTACTAACACCCATGACTTTTTTAGCAAGTGCTTCAACAATTTGTTGCTGATGTCTGTTTCTTGCTAAATCACTAGCTAAGAACCCGTGACGATTACGAGCATACGCAAGAGTTTGTTCTCCATTCAAATGTTGCATTCCTGTATTCATACAAACCAAATTAGCCATATCTCGCCATGAATTACTTTCACAAAGTCTTCCTTCCCCATATTTTTTGACATACACACTATAATCTGGTTGTTCTACATCAACATCAATGCCTCCCAAAGCATTCACTAAATCAATCACACCATTGAAATTAATCTTTGCATAATAATCAATTTTTACATCCACTAAATTCTGAACTGTATTGATAACACACTCGGTTCCATAAGCAGCAGCAGAGTTGATTTTATGACTCCGATTATTATTACAAGCAATAGGAACGTAAGTATCTCTTGGTATACTAAACATCGTCGCAGTCAAAGTATTTGGATTAAATGTTATAAGCATTAACGTATCTCCATTAAAAGCAGCATTGGCATTGAGTCCATCGTATTCACTATCTACTCCCATTAAAAGGACAGTAAATGGTTCTGTTAATTTCTTATTCGAATTGGTAATCGTTTTGGTTTTCATCTCTTCACTATATTCATGAAGTACTTTCGTTTCTTTACCAATATTTTCAAAAACCTCTTCACTTCCAAAAATAATAGCATAGTTACTAGAAACAAATACAGCATCAATTTCTTTATTATACATTGCATTTAACATTGTAAAATAATCGTCATAATATTCAATTTTTTGCGTCAAATTTTCCTTATTTAGTAAAGTATTGGCTAATATATATCCTTCAATATCTTCATTATTACTAATCATACCAATTTTACTCGTAGCAGTTAACTCGGTTTCTTGTAAAGCAATCAAATTGGTAGTATATGTCGTATATTCTTGGTTCGTAAACATTTCTAGTTTAGAATAAAGTTTCGAAATCACTAGAAAAGCAAATACCATAACAACAATAAATAAAATTTGGAAAAAAGTAAGAACCCCAAACTTCTTAAACTTCTTCGTAAGCAAAGTAGAAAGACCAAACAATAAATAAAATAGCCACCAAAGAAAGAACAACACCAACAAACAAATTCGAGCGAATGTTTCAATTCCTACTAAACTTAGTACAGCTTTAACAAAAAAGCCATAAGAGATTAGAAATCCAAGGAGAGCCAAAATATATAAACACAAAGCAAACTTATTTGCTTTTTTCATTTTCTTAAATAATACCTTCATAAGTAACCCTTTCTTATTATATAGTATTATATAAAAAAAATAAGAAATATACAAGTTCTACTTACTTGACAAATGAATGTCTATAAAAAGTGGATAACTAGTAAAATTTGTCGAAATATGGTACAATTTAAAATAGAAAAATAGGAAGGTGAAGAGAGTGAAAAAGTCTACAAAAAAGAAGATTTCCAAAGCACTAAAAATAGAACTTGTTTTGGGCATGGCATTTTCTAATCTTTTTTCATTTCCTATTCCAGTAGACGCAGAAGAAAATGTTTTTGGAGTCTTGACGGCCAATGATGTTCGTTTGCGTTCTACACCTACAACAGAAACAAAAGAAAACGTGATTATGTACACAGACATTGGAAACATAGTTACGATTTTATCAACAAACAAAGTAGCAGGATATGGATGTAACGAAGGATGGTATCGTGTGAGATACCAAGGAAAAGAAGGATACCTTTGCTCTAAATATATTAGTCTAGATGTAAAAACACCAACGGATCCTTATGATCGACCATGGACGACTCCCAAAAAATCAATTATAGGAGGAGCAAAATTTATTGCCAGTTCTTATATTGCGAAAGGCCAATTTACAAGTTATTTAAAAAAGTACAATGTAAACCCAAATGGTTACTATCATGTTTACAATCACCAATATATGACGAACATTACGGCGCCATCGAGTGAAGCAAGAACAAGTTTTACAACTTATAACAACAATGGGTTATTTAATTTACCACTAGCCTTCAGTATTCCAGTTTACCAAAATATGGGGGATACCTACAATCGCCCAGGAGGAAATTTAACGGATGTAGAAAAACAAGGAAATGTTACTGACCAAGCCTTTGAAGACGAACTAAATCGTCAAGGTTTCCCAGAAAGTTACAAGACTGCACTAAGAGCTCTACACACGAAACATCCCAACTGGACCTTTACAGCAATGCATACAGGACTGGATTTTTGGACTTCTGTTGTCACGGAAAAAAATGTGGGAGCAGTGCAAGGCGGAAATCAATATTATGAAATAAGTAATGGGAGTCCTATCCAAGCAGGAAATGATAAAGGATGGTATATCCCAAACAACGAAACAACTGCCTATTATATGGATCCAAGAAACTTCCTAACCGAACGTTACATACTTCAATTTGAAAGTTTAGAATATTCTTCCAATTACACAGAAGGAGTAGTACAAGGTGTTTTAAATAATACCTTTATGGGAGGTCTATCCATTTTAGATAATCAACCATATTCCAGTATTTTTGTTGAAGCAGGCAAAACAGCCAATGTAAGTGCTGTATACTTAGCATCTCTAGCTAGACAAGAATCTGGAGCCAATGGAAGTACAAGTACCAAAGGCGGAAGTTTTACTTACGAAGGAGTATTATATTCTGGGCTTTACAATTTTTACAACATTGGAGCAAAAAGTGGAGCGTCCAGTCCAGTACACGCAGGGCTTGTCTATGCAAGTGGGGGGTTATGTACCATTTGCTCTCCTGGAGGAAACAATACTAACCCCGGAACAGACATCACTGTCCCCATACCGCTTGCTAATTACTTAGTGAATGCTGGGTATAAAATAAACAATAACTATGTCACAGGTTTTCCTGTCGGTGAAAGTATAGAGAATGTAAAGAAAAAGTTAGCCAATAACGACATTTCCTTTAGTTCAAATACGATAGGAACAGGTACAACACTATCATATAATGGTCAAACATACACAATTGTTATATACGGAGATTTAACAGGGGATGGAAAAATCAACTCTGCCGATTTGTTAAAAATGCGTCAACACCTGCAAGGAACAACGACTTTAAGTGGTGCCTATTTAGAAGCAGGAATGCTTGCCAATAACGGAAAAGTTAATTCTGCTGACCTTTTAAAATTACGTCAACATTTGTTAGGAACAAATAAAATTTCACAAGGATAGGAGGAAAGTTTATGAAGAAAAAAATCATAGTACTTTTAAGTATTTTATTATTTCCGGTTGGTGTCCATGCTGCAGGGACCGCATCTATTGGTGGTGCCAATCAAGTAGAAATAGGCTCTTCTGTAACAGTAAATGTAACTCTAAAAAATACAGCGGCTTGGAACATTCGTATCAATTCCTCAGGTTCGACAAGTGGATGTAGCCAAAGTTTTGCAGATGCAACCAGTAATGGAAAGAATGCCACCAAAACACTAAGTGTAACTTGTAAAGCAACAAGTCTTGGCACCATTGGTTTTACAGCAACAGGAGATATCACCAGCGCCGATGGAACAACAAAAAACGTATCTTTATCAAAACGAGTTACTGTAGTACCTGTAAGAGAAAAAGCCACCGATGCTACTTTATCCTCTTTAACTTTAGAAGGATACAACTTAACACCGGAATTTAAAAAAGATGTGTACGAATATACTGCAACTGTCCCATCCACTATCAACAATGTAAAAATTGATGCCAAGGCAAGTGAGTCTCATGCTTCTTTAACAGGAACAGGAGAATACGAAGTCACAGAAGGAATGAATACCTTTGAAATTGTAGTAACAGCAGAAAACGGGAAAACGCAAACCTATAAAATGATTGTCAATGTAGAAGATACCAACCCGATTGAAATCAAAATAGGAGAGAAAGAGTATACATTGATTAAAAATGCCAAAAGTTTAATAAAACCAGAAAGTTATGACGAAAAAACAGTTTCTATTAACAATTTTGAAATACCTGCTTTTTATAGTGAAATAACCAAATTTACCTTAGTCGGAGTAAAAGATGAAACAGGAAAAGTTTTTTTAGCCATTTATGACGAAGAAAAAGAGACGTATACTTTATACAACGAAATAAAAGCAAGTGCACTAACTTTGTATTTTATAGACTTTCCGAGTGTAATAGAAGGTTATACAAAAACAACGATACTCATAAACGATATAGAAGTTCTTGCCTATAAAAAAACAGAAAACAATCGTTTCGCCATTGTATATGGAATGAGTATTGAAACAGGAGAATATAACTATTACAGATACGATACAGAAGAAGAAACTTTCCAAGTATGGGATAACACCGAAGTAGAAGAATTAAAAAGTGATTTACAAACGTATAAATATGCTTGTATTGCTTTCGGTGGAGGACTCTTATTTGCCTTTATTCTAATTCTTTGTTTATTAACACGAAAAGGAAAGAAAAAACACAAAAAAGAGCCCAAAGAAAAAAGAATAGAATCAAAGAAAGAAAAAGACAATACCAATGTAGAAATCATTGACCATAGAAAGAAAGAACAAAAAGAAATTCAAAACGACCAACAAGAAGAAAAAACACCAAATGC
>CAMUBM010000051.1 GCA_947087145.1 uncultured Mycoplasmatota bacterium | reverse complement strand
ATTATCTTATCATAATTTGACAAAACTCGAAAAAAAAGATAGTATGGATACATAAAAAATAATACTTTTTAAGTAGTTTTGAGGTAGTTTTTATGAAAGTAAGAGAGATAAAAAAAGAAGCAAAGAAAGCGTTAAAAGTAAACTACTGGCGTTGTGTTGCCATTGCATTTTTTGTCTCTATGCTTCTTGGAACTTATAAAATCACTTCTAATCAACCGATTTCTTTTGATACTTCTTCTATTACGATTAAGAGTGAACCATTCGGAGCGGTTTTGAATTCGGAGATTTTAAGGGATACCATAGAAAGTATCAGCAATGTACAAGAAAGTATTACGAATTATAAACCTACCCGAGGAGTACTCGCCAATGTATTTAATAATGTTACCGCATCTGGAAGTTTTATTTTTGGACTTTTAAATTCTTTTAATCAGTTAATTTTTCATGAACGAGTGTGGCAAAGTATTTTGATTTTGCTGGGTGCGATTTTAACCCTTCTTTATGTCTTGTTTATTCGAAATGTGTTCGTTGTGGGAGAGGCTAGATTTTTTTTAGAAAATAGAGGCTATATAAAGACAAATTTTCATCGTTTGTTGTTTCCTTACAAAATAAGAAAGTATAAAAATATTGGATTTGCTATGATGCGTTTGATGGTACAGGAATGGCTTTGGTATTTTACGATTATTGGGGGTGTCATTAAGCATTATTCTTATGCAATGGTGCCTTATATTCTAGCAGAAAATCCCACTCTCTCTGGGAAAGAAGCTATCCTTTTATCAAGAAAAATGATGGATGGATACAAATGGGAGTTATTTAAACTTGATTTGTCTTTGATTGGTTGGTCGCTCCTTGATTTGTTTAGTTTTCATTTGGTAGGAATTATTTTTACTACCCCTTATAAGAATTGTTGTTTTGCTGAGAGTTATATGTATTTTAGAAGTCATGCCATTCAGGAAAAGATTGAAGGTTCGGAAGTTTTAAAGGATACTTATTTAGAGAAATCTGGTGAAGTTTATCCAAGTGAAAAAGCCCTTTGTAAAGAAGTAGAAACAAAGAAATGGTTGCATACAGACTTTAATAAAAATTATGATTTTGTCTCTTTGCTTCTTATGTTCTTTGTAGCTTCGATTGTTGGATGGATTTGGGAAGTGGGACTTCATTTGTTTCAATATGGCGAGTTTGTCAATCGTGGTACCCTCCATGGTCCTTGGCTTCATATTTATGGTTGGGGACTTGTGTTATTGCTCATTTTACTCAAGAAATTCCGAAACAAACCAATTTTAACTTTTTTACTGGCGATTCTTATTTGTGGCACACTTGAGTATGCAACGGGATGGTATTTGGAAACTTTTAAAAATGCTAGGTATTGGGATTATGATGGTTTCTTCTTAAACTTGCATGGTCGTATTTGCTTAGAGGGACTCATTGTCTTTGGTTTAGGAGGTTGTTCTTTTATTTATTTTGCTGCTCCCTTTTTGGATAGTTTATTTAATCGAATTCCTAAGAAAATCAGAACACTTTTCTGTATTCTCCTATCTTTCTTTTATATCATTGATTTTGTTTATTCCAGTAAATATCCAAATAGTGGAGATGGTGTGAGCCAGAATTTACAAAGTATAAATATAGAAAACACTACAAATCTTTGCTCAAGTTTGTAGTGTTTTTCATTTGAATTTTTCTTTCTAAGGAAATAATATAATCTAATTCTTGTTGTTCTCTTATTTTTTCGTTGATCCAATATTCGTTTTCTTTTCGCTTTAATAAAAATCTTCTTTCATAGCAGGAATTTGTTAATAAATTTGTAAAATGTTCCATATTTTCAATCGTTTCTTCATCGTATTTTTTTCACACACTTTCACTTTCTTCAGGTGTTATTTCTAAAGAAAAATAATTCCATTGAAAATCATAGGTTACTTTTCTATTTGCTAAATATTTGTTTATTTCACTTCCAAAATCTCGTTCCCAATCCGCTTGTTTTCCTCCCATTGCCAAGTTTCTTCTGGGTCAAAGCCATGGCATCTTTCCCACTCTTTGTGGGCACTACGAGCATTTTTGATTGCTTCACATCCATTATTTTTTGTGATACTTGCTCCTTCTGTGACTAAAAAGAAAGAGATATTGTACTTGTCTGCTAATGCTTTTACTTCACTACAAAATTTTCTTGCTATTTCTACTTTTTCCATTTTTTCCTCTTCCTATTTTAAATTTTTTAGATACTCTTTTATCCAGTTGTGTCTTTTTCCATTATTTCTAACATAATTAAAAGAGCCATAGATGTAACTAGAATCATTTAATATTTCAATATTTTCTACTTCGCTTAAATCTATTTTCCATACACATCCTTGCAAACAATCACTCTCTTTTGTTATGCATTTAGAAAAACTTTTTTTAATATAATCACATACTTCTAAAAAATCTTTATCGTTTCTGCATTCTTTATATTTATCTTTTCTTACATATGCTTTTAATTCTTCCTCTGTAATTTGATATCTTTGTAGCATTTTTTCAAAATACTTTTGATCCTTTTTTGTATCTGGAATGTATCGATTATTCAAAAGAAAAGAAAATCTTCTAAAATCTGTAATAAAAACATCTTTTTCTTCTTTATGAAATGTAATTTTAATGTCAAACCCTTCTACTTTTTTTCCTTTGTGTTTTGGTGGACAAATACCATTTTTAAATTTTACCCAACACCATAATGGATATTTTGTATGGGTTGGATTTTCTATTTGTCTATTCATTTCTTCAATAACCCATTTATATGTAGGTGCTGCTTTTTCTAAATTTATAAATTTTTGATTGCATTCTAAATATCCTTTGTTTATTAATTCTTTTAATGCATCCATTGTTTGAAAAGTTACTAGTTTCATCTACTCACCTAACAAAAGTATAACACATCATTTTTATTTTTTATATACACTTAGAAAATTCTTATAGTTTTGAAACTCTTTATTTTCTTGACTTATTTGGAGTACATAATTTATTTTTCCGTATAAACTTCTTACATACTTTTCTGGTGGTATCGAACATTTACTTTTTTCTAAGTGCGAAAGCAATCCAAATTTTTTTATATAATACATTTCTTTTCTTATTTCTTTACGATAACTAGTACTTACTTCTACTTTTTCATTGACAACAAGCCCCGTTACGCATTGTTTGTTTTGTCTATAAATGACATGAGTTTTTTTTTGATTGAGTTCGAGTCCTAATTTAAATAATTCATTTCTTACTTTTTTAATGATTTCTTTGGGAGTAAAGTCTCCTGAAAACGTTAAGTCATCCGAGTATCTTGTGTAGGAGATATTTTTTTCTTTACACCATCCTCCTATGTTTTCATCAAATTCTTTCATGACTAAGTTGGAAATATAGGCAGAAGTTGGTGCTCCTTGGATCAAATGGTCTTTGTATGTACATAAATAAGTAAGCAGTATTCCTACACTTTTTGGAAAGTATTCGATAGGAAAACACGATTGATATACAGAATAAAAGGATATATTATCAAAAAAGTTTTTGATATCTAATTTTAAAATCTTTTTTTTATTTGTGTGAGGAAGTGCATTTTCTTTTAAGGATATTCCTTTCTTATAGGCTTTGGCATAGTTTGAAATGGATTTGTTATTTAAAATATTACAAAGAATTTGTTTTTGAATGTATTTTAAAAGTGGACTTGGTTCGTAAATCGTTCGATAACTTTCACTTCTTTTTTTGATTTTAAATTTTCTATAGTTTGCTTCTACGTTGTTACTGATAGAATAAATTGTTTTTATATATTTCTTTTTGTCTTTACAATCAAATAAATGAAGAGATAGTAAAAAATCATTACATTCTTTTGTTCCCGTGTATTTCCACATCGTTACTACCTCTTTTCCATGCAGTACTAAAAGATATAGTCATATGGAAATGGACTTAAGCGAAGTGTAACGCACGCTCCTACACAGGGTGTAGTGAAGTCCTTTGGAATATTACTATTCTTGGCATCATTTATAATTTGTCCCTTAACGACTCGTTAAAGTAGGAAAAAACTCCATTCGCTACTGCATGGAGTTATTATAGCATAAAAATTTTCTTTGCAATCTAAATTTGACAAAATTCTTTTTGTATTTTAGTATACCTTTAGTGATTTTTATGGAAGATGTCTATGCAAAAATAAAATATTATTACGAAGACCGCTTTGATTTTGCAAATCTTAGAAGTTATCAAAAAATTTTAAATGCCTATTGTAAACACTATGCTGCTTCTTTAGACTCTTTTTATGGGGATAGCGAAGAAATATTTAATACTTTGCATGTCCTTTTATTGCGTGAAGGAAATCCTCAAAAGATTGCTCTTTTTTATCAGTTGCTTGAAAAATATAAATATTATTTTTCTCCTTCTTTGCTCCTTTGTTTTTCTGATTTTTGTAATGCTACATATGCCAAAACAGAAGAATTTCTTATAGAGCAATATTTAAATTCACCTTATATTTTAGACATTCAAAAAGAGAATAGTATTTATACAATCAAAAGTATATTTGGAGATTTTGAAGTACAATCTTCTATTTCTTATTTTGCTCAAAGAGGATACCTAAAACTGGCTAAACTAGCAAAGACAAAAGAATATTCTGATTGTTGTCATGATAGTGCTTTCCTTGTTTCTCAATGGATGCAAGATAGTTCTTGTTGTACTGCTCTTTGCAGACAACCTTTTGTAGGACAATATTATCATTCTTTTTGTATTCATGATGGGTATTCTATTGATTTAAATTACAATTGTGTTCTTCCTAAAGAGCAATATTTTTCTTTATTGCAAGTGCAGGTTCTTCAAGAAATTCCTCATGAAGAATTAGAAAACAAACTAAAAAAGTTTTCTCTAGCCTCAGGAAAATTGTTTTATTCTGCTATAGAAGAACAAATAAGAAAACGATAGTTGAAATAAATCTATTTATTCTTATAAAGCTTTGCAAGTAAATGATAGGGATACCCTACTTTATCTATCTGTTCTAAATTCAGATTGCATTTTTTTACAAATTTTAGAAGTTCATCGTATTCTTCTAATGGAGTGCTTTTGTATTCTTTTACTTCTATTTCTACAAAGTACCCTAATTCTTCTACATTATCTAAGACAATTTCGTACTTGTTTTGAAACATATATTTTTTTCTTGTCTTATTTACAACAATTAATTTTTCAATTCCTAAGACTTGGAATATTTTTTCTAAGTTTTTTTCGTTGTCTATTTCTACTTCGTATTCGTCACAATACTTATTGTCATACCAATGTTTATAATTTAAGATTTTTTTATTTCCACGTATTCCAATTCGAAGCCATTCCGTAATAGACACTCCTTTTTCAAATTCGTCTTGGATAAATTTACGATACATGGGTTCATAATAGGTATCTACTTGTCTACTTTCATTTATAAAGGTTGCTTTGTCTCTTAAAAGTAATTCTAATTCTTTGTATTCTTTTTCCGTGAGTTTTATTTTAATCTCGGTTTCAATATCTCCTTTTACATTGTCTCCATAGATTAAATAACTTACGTTACAATCAAATATATCACTTAATTTCGTTAAAATTTCTAAATTGGGTTCGGTACGATTTGCTTCCCAACTGGATATGGTTTTATCACTTACAAACAATAGATTTGCCAGTTCTTCTTGGGTCATTTTTTTCTTTTTTCTTAATTCTGTTATTCTATTTCCTAAATCCATAATGCATCACCAAATTCATTATAACTTATAAATCCTGAAAAAAATCCCTACATTTTGTAGAGAATTAATACATTTTATTACAGATTTCTTCTATAATGGCATCTGTATATTTTTTACGTTCAGCACGATTTAATTTTGTTCTGTGCATTAAATTACACATGATAACTATTATCACTTGAGCATCAAAATCAATTACAAAAGTTGGCCCAGTAAAGCCACTAAAAGCAATTGTGTTTTCACTACATTTTGTTGGAACATCATTTAACTCTTTGATAGAGTTCCTAAAACGTGTTCCCATATTGTTATAAGTACGCATGACTTTTATTTCTGGATCCATTTTTTTGGCTTCAGCATACATTTCATTGATTTCTTTTTCAGAAACAACATTTTTTAATATCTCTAAATTTTCCTTATTTTTATCTTTATGCCTTAGCATTA
>CAMUBM010000050.1 GCA_947087145.1 uncultured Mycoplasmatota bacterium | reverse complement strand
AAAAAAAGAAGATTTCTCTTCTCTAATTTTTAGCTTTTATCATGTGATTGGCTTCGTCCATCATTGTATTTAATAATTTATCCGCATTTTTCTTTGTGTTTTTATTGGTTAATACATAGGCAGCAAGTCCTGCTCCGCAAGCCATTCCTACAGATGTTGCTATCATCATTTTTTTCATACAATCACTCCTTAGTACTAGTATGGAGAAAAACTTATAGATTATGCAACAAAACTTCTTTTAAAGATGTTTTTCGGTTGCTAGAGTAATCGTTATTCATAGCCATTAAGAATGAATGCTTTTCTCCAACAAGAACAAGACTCTTTTTGGCTCTGGATACCCCTGTATATATGAGTTTGTTATAAAGCATTTTGTAATAATTTTTGCTAATTGGTAAAATAACATGAGGAAATTCGCTTCCTTGGCTTTTATGGATAGTGATTGCATAGGCATGTTTAATCATGTATAGGTCTTCTTTGTTGTATTCAACATAATTTCCATCAAAGTCAATTACTACTACTTCTTTTTTTCTGGGATTAAAACGAGTTTCAATACTCTTTATATAGCCAATGTCTCCATTGTAGACATTGCAATCCGGATTATTGACGAGTTGTAGTACTTTGTCTTGCTCCCGGTAGGTGATGTCTCCAAATTTTAGTTCTTTTAATTCTTTTTTCTCAGGATTAAAGAGTTCTTGTAAGGCTAGATTTAGATTATCTATCCCATTTTCGCCTTTGTACATTGGGGCAAGTATTTGTATATCATCGACTTTTAGGCCTTTTTCTAAACTTTTCTTGCATATTTCCATAATCATTTTGGTAATATGTTTGCTTTCCGTTTCAAAAAAGTTGTAGTCGTCTTTTTTATCGGTGAAGTTTTCACTTAAATTATGGTCTTTAATTTCTTTTGCTAAATAAGCAATGTAAGAGTTTTCGCTTTGACGATAAATCTTATCTAATGGGTTGTAGGAAAATAAATCACTGGCAACTAAATCATTTAGGATGAGTCCAGCTCCTACACTTGGAAGTTGAAAGGTGTCTCCTACTAATATAAGTTGAATACTTGCATCTAAACCTCTTAAAAGCGAGTCGAAAAGATGGGTATCAATCATACTTACTTCGTCGACGATAATCAAACGATGGTGATTTTTGTTGTATTCATTAATAGCAAAATCATTAGTGTCTTTGTTCCATTTTAAGTAACGATGGATGGTCATGGCTGGCAAGTGGGTAGACTCTGCTAGTTTTTTACTGGCTCTTCCCGTGGGTGCCAAAAGAGCAATATTGGTCATGCAATCAATAGGAGATAATTTATACATGGAAATATAAAGTCTAGTAATGGCATTAATAATGGTAGTTTTTCCTGTTCCTGGACCTCCAGAAATTATGGAAACCCGATTTTCTAAAGCATTTTTGATGGCTTTTTTTTGGTCAATATTATAGGAAACATTTAAACTTTCTTCTAAACTTTTTATTTGGGTATCAAAATCAGCGATTTCTTTTTTTGGTAAAGCTAGGATGGCTTCTAGGTTGTCTCTAATATTATGTTCTCTATCGTAGTTTTCGAGTAGATAATATTTTTCTCCTAGTTTAACGATATGTCTTGACATAGCAAGGTCTTCTAGTAGTGTCGTATATTCTTCTTCTGTCAGTAAAATTCGAAAATAATTTTTTAATCCCTCATAAATTTCTTCTTTGTAATAATAGATGTCTCCTGCTGTATCGCTGATGCGTTTCATGGTTTCTAAAATACATTCTTTTTTGCGAATTTCACTTTCGGCATCAAAGTTTTTGGTATAAATATAGTCTAATTTATTAAAATCAATAATTTTTTTAAATAAATATAAATTATTGTGGAGGAAGTCACTTGCTTTTTCTTTGTATTTTTTGATAATTCTTGTTGCTTCTCCCACTGAAAATCCTAACGTTTTTAGTTCAATGATTAAATCGTCACTTGAGGAATGGGCGAGGATGGCTTGGTAGATGGTCTCTGCTCTTTTTTCGGTCATAGCAGGAACTAAAAGTAAATTGTTTTTGTTTTCTTTGATTAAATCAATGGCTTTTTCACCTAAGGTTTCGACAATTTTTCTGGCTGTTTTTTCTCCACACCCTTTGATTAAAGAACTTGATAGAAACTCTATGACTGCATCTCCATTGGTTAGTTTTTCTTTTTCGTAACTCATAATTTTGTATTGAAAGCCAAATCGTTCGTGTCTTGTATATTCTCCGTATAAAATATACGTTTCTTCTTCATTGGGATCTAAAATAGTTCCTGTAATCGTGATAGTTTTGTTGATAAATTCTTGCATTTCAGATTCGTTTGTTTCTTTCACACGAAATGTTCCGACAAAGAAACCATTTTCATTTTTATATATTGTTGTTCTAATTTTTCCTTTGATAAGTTTCATGATGCGTCACCTACAAACGATTGTATCATACAGAAAAAAAGAAAACAAATATTTGTTCTCCTAATTTTTCGATTTTTCTTTTAAAAAGTTTTTTCTTTCTTCAATGATGGTTATTTTCTTATTTTGTAATTCTTGATTCTCATATTTTTCTTTTAAATAAGCCATAAATTCTCTTTCTAAAGGTTCTTTTACTTCGCAAATAAAATCATTCTTTTGCAAGGCTTTCTCCATCTTTCCACGTAAGTATTTCCATTTGCTGTAATATTCTGTTTTGATTTTTGTTTGAAAACCACTTGCATCTTCTAAAACAAACCCCTCTATGTATTGTCCTTGGTATTGGTATTCTTCTTGGGTTACTTCTTCGTAAATTCTTAAGAATTCTTCTTTATTTTTCGCCGTAAAACTACATTGTTTTACTTCTATATTGTTTTCTTCTCCAAAAGTTTTTAAAACTTCATAAGAGTTTCTTTTTTCTTGGGTTTGATTGGAAATCATATCTAAAAGAATAAGGGTTGGCTTTTGGTATTCTATAATGTGTGGGTCATTTATGGGGTCGATGACTTCAAAAAGGAAACTCATATTTTCTTTTCTAATTTTTTCTTTTATGGCCTCTCTTTGTTTTTTGTTATACAACTCATAAAATATCGTTTTAAAATATTCGACATACTCTCCAGTATTGGTTGATTTGGAAGCAAAGAAGAAATCGTTCTCTTGGTAAGATAGTATGCCTAAGAAGCCATTGTATTTTAAATAGAAGGAAACGGGATAAAATTGTTTTTCTTGGAGAAGTTCTATCTTTGTTTCTTTTCTTTCTCCTACTTTAAAAAATTTATTATAACTTCTTGCTACTACTCTATAATTTTTGGTATCTAGAAATAATCCTCTTGCTTTGGTTGTAATTGTATCCCATATGTGATTGTAGAATGCTTCTTTTGTGAAGTTAAAGGAAGAAATGGTAGGAGTTAATTCACGCTCATAGACATATTTGTTGTTTCTTAACGTTTCAATAAGCGTAAAAACATTGTTTTCTTCTTCTATATTTGGATTGTAAATGGGATTGGGTAGACAGGTCGTAGAATACGTTCCATCGTCTAGTAAGGAAAGAACTCTTAAATACCCTCCATGTTCTATGTTTCCATCTAGATTATAAGAATAGTTATAGGTATCTATTTCTTTGTTTTGGTAGTTTCTATGACCATGGATTTGAATAATTTTTGTCTTATTTTTTTCCATGAATTCTTGGTACAATTTGTCAATATCCATTTCGTAATTATCGATGCCATATAAAAATGCATTGGTACTATAAAAATCGAGAGACTTTTCTGGAAAGAAAGGAACTCCCCCATGGTTTAGAAAATATGTTTTTCCTCTAAATGTTATGAAAAGGACTTGGGAAAGTTTTTTAATAAATCCTCTTATCTCCTTTTTCTGTATTCCAGCATTTTCTAATTCTTGTATTGTTCTTTGGCTATCTAAATCTTTTTTATAAGGGTCGTTGCAAGCATATTTATAAAGTTTATCTTCATGGTTTCCTATTAAGAATATACAATTTTTCTTTTCTTGTAACCTGCTTAAAAAGGTGAATATTTCGACATTTTCTACTCCTCTATCGAAATAGTCCCCTAGAAAAATATAGGCATCTTCTTCTTTTAAGGGGTGTTCTTTAAAATATGTTTTTATTGGGTTGATACAACCGTGAATATCTCCGAAGATATGGATATTTTGGTAGCTGTTTTTATCTACTGGATCTGTATTTAATAAAACTCGCCAGGTTTCTTTTTCAATAATTTGAAAGCTTTTCGGTATTTCTTCTTTTTCGAAGGCTTTGTACACTCTTTTTATAGAATTTTCTGGAACAATTTTATAGACTTCTCTTGTTAGATTTCTTTTTAAAACTTCTTCTATAGGAATTTTTGTAAAATCTATCACAAAGGTTCGATAGCGATATTTCTCTGCTAATTTTTTATACATAGAAAAATCTTCTTTATAAGCATGCACTGCATCAATAATAGTAAATTCTCCTTTTTTCATGCGTTCTTCTAAAAAATAGTACAAAAGTGACCATACTTTTTGATTGTCATATTGTGGTATTTTTTCTGTATACTCTGATGTCATTTCTGGTGCATGAAGAAAAAGCCGAAAGGTATCAGGACAAAGGGTATAATTTTCTAAATGATTTTCTTTAATAAAAGTAGATTTGCCTGCTCCCATGGCACCTCTTAAGATAATTAATTTTCGCAAGTTTCTTCCTCCTTTATTTTATGTGAGATTTCTTTCGTTATTTTGCTTGGACCGCGTATGGCTCTTATTCCCCATGATTTTAATTTTTCAAAGGAAATGGTTCCTTCTTGGTATTGTTTTATTCGTTCTAGCTCCATAACTTTTGTCGTTTTTATGTTTTCGTCTTGATACTTACTTGGAATATTTACTTTGATTGCTCTTAATCGATAAAGAATACAAAATATGAGACTTCCTACATAGATATAGACAATATCTCCTTCATGGATAGCACTAGATTGTTTCCATTCTATTCTTTTTTCTTTTTCTAAATGCCCTATTACATCAAAGCATTTTGGATTGGCTGGAACTATCCATTCGTTTGGAGAGCAATTAAGGTAAAAGACGTGTTCTCCATCCTTTAAAATATTATTGTTATGTTCTGTTATAGTACTTCTTCCGACTTCAAATAATTCAGCAATCAAATTTTGGGTAACCAAATATCATTGTTGATTAATAACACATTCACTTTGATATCGTTATTATCATCACGATATATTAAAAAGTCGTGAGTAGTCATTTGTAAATTATTTTTCATTTAGTCACCTCTTTTATTGTATCATAAAAAGTAATTTTAATTTTCTATCTATTTTCTTGTTCTAAAATAGTATTTATAAATTGTTCTGCAGTTTCTCCTTCTTTTGGTTTGTTATATTTTTTAAGAATAATTTTATTTTTTTCTTCTTCTGTAATTGCATAGTTTTCTAGTTGTAAAATATATTGTTTTCTTTGAGATTTTATTAAGTCTTGTAAATTAGAAAATCTGTGTATTCCTCTGTTATTATCATCGGCATTTTCGAACCAACACCATTGTTTTGTCATTTTGTCTTTATAGACTAAAAAAGTATGTGTTGGATAAGGGTTAGTATATTTCACATATACCATCTCATAGAATGTTAGGAATTCTTGGTTGTTTCTTAGAAACCAATCTCTTTCTAGTTCTACTTGATCCCAACAAGTTCCTACCCCATATTGTAAAATTTCTTCTCTTGAAGCCAATCTATATTCCTTCCACCAATTGTTTTGGAAATCTTTATTTTCTAAAGTGTATATTTCCTTATTTTTAGAAATATAGCCATATTGCATGTATTTTTGCATAAATTGATAGAGTTCTTCTGGGGTTTTTATTTTCTTATATATTTCTTTTCTAGTCATTTTAGATCTATCTTTCTTCTTGTGATGCAATAAAACTATATTTTTCTCGGGCTAATTTTATTGCATCATCAAGCATCTTGTTTCCCTCTTCTTCATAATTTAAATAATTTTTCACTTTTTCACTACTTACAAGATGTTGTTCGTACATTTTTCCTGTTGCAATGTCTACTATAGGTTTTCCTATATTTTTTATTTTTGCTATCATACGAACTTGAGCAAAGGGAATTTTTCCTTCTTCTTTTACTTCCAAATAGCCTAAATAGTGAATGTCTTCTAACGTTGTATTTATTTCTTCTAAAAATTCTCTTTTTAATGTTTCTATATAGTTTTCGCCACTTTCAGGGTTTCCTCCGGTTAGTTTGTAGGCTCCTTCTTCACTATGAAGCAATATTTTTTCTTCATTAGAAAATGCAATTCCATAGACTTGCTTAACTTTTAAATGGTTTGGAAATTCTTCTTTTTTCCATGTATACTTTGTCATATCTCTTTCTTCTTTCC
>CAMUBM010000049.1 GCA_947087145.1 uncultured Mycoplasmatota bacterium | reverse complement strand
CCAATTATGATGAAACAAAAGTAAAAAGCAATATAAAAAAACATGATGTAAATTCCTCTCTTTTAATAGGTCACATAGAAGAAGACGATACAATAAAAATAAGAAAAAAATAAATAATTGCTTTTACTTTAGGAATTACATTAGCAACATATGACTATAAAAGTAAGTTTTTAGAAGAAACTATACCCGAACAGGAAGAAAAAGTGCCTTATGAAGAAAAGAAAGGAATAAGTGTGTTTATCGAAAAGCAATATCCTTACATTACTCTTGATAATCAAAAGAAAGTTTTTCAAAAGAAGACAAGAATATGATTATTTCTCTAGCCTCTCAAATTGATGAACCAAGAAGTAGTGCTTATGTAAAAAAAGTAGCAAAACAATATTTTGGTATAAAAAATTATGAATTACCAACTGGTCTATACGATATTGCTGATTTCGGAGAATACACGATTTTAAAACAAGATGACTATTACATTCGTTCTTCCGTAAAAAATTTTAAAGAATACAAAAAATATGTTCCTTTCTTAACGAATACAAAAATAGAAGGGAATAAAATTTATTTGGCTTTTGATTATGCCGAAGGAGGAGAGAATGGCGGTTGTTACCAAGAAGGTATTACAGAAGATGAAAAAAAGGAATGTAGAGTAGGATGGTATGATTTCGAACTGACCTATAACGAAGAAGAAAATTCCCTAATCATAGAGAAAATAAAATATACGAAAAAATAAAGAGCAACCTAGCTCTTTTTGTATTGGTTTCATAAGAAAGCGCATAATAATATATAAAGAGAAAAGAGGAATAAAATGACTCTCCAAAAAAGAAAAAAACTCTTTTTAAAAATAGCCCTTTTTTGCTTTCTGGCCTTTTTATTTCTTTCAAAAATTATATTTACGAATGAAATAAATACAATAGACAAAAATATTTATGAAGGAATAATTGCTTTAAAAAACGATTGTTTAACTCTTTGTATGAAGATAATTACTTCTCTTAGTAGTTCGTTCGTTATTTTACCTCTTACTTTTTTGTTACTTTTCTTTTTCAAAGAGAAAAAACAAAAAGCAGGAATTATTTGCAATGTAGGGGGGATAGTTTTATTAAACCAAATTTTAAAACGTATTTTAAAAAGAAATCGTCCCAATATTTGTCCACTTTTAGCGGCAAGTGGATATAGTTTTCCTTCAGGTCATGCTATGGTAAGTGTCGCTTTTTATGGTTTTTTAACGCTTCTTTTAAGCAAAAAAGTGTCTTCTAAAAAAGTAAAACACTTTTTAGTAATAGGCACAATATCCTTAATTATCTTGATTGGTTTCAGTCGTATTTATTTAGGAGTACACTATGCATCGGATGTATTAGCAGGATACCTTTGTGCTATTTGTTATCTTTATCTATTTAATAAAGCCTATCAAACATTTTCTCTTAAAAAGAATTGTATAAAACTAATTTATAGTTTTAAATATGCCTTTACGGGAATTCTTTCTGCTTTTAAAACGGAACGAAATATGAAAATTCATGTCAGTATAATGTGTCTCGTTATTTTGTTTGGGGTGGTTCTTAAAATATCTACTCTAGAATGGATGATTTGTATATTTTGCTTTGCATTAGTGATTGGTAGTGAAATGATGAATACTGCTATAGAAAAAATTGTAGATATAGCCATGCCAGAAAAAAACGAAAAAGCAAAACTTGCCAAAGACATTGCAGCAGGAAGTGTACTTGTGTGTGCCATTGCTTCTTTATTGATAGGTTTGCTTTTGTTTTTGCCCAAATTATTTGCTATTTTATAAATAAGAAAATGACGATTTCGGAATTGGTGAGAAAAAATTTTAAAGGTAGGATAAATAGCAATTATATGTTATTCTTTTTATGAACTAAAGAAGGAAGTAAAATTATGGATTTATTTGAACGAATGCAAAATATAAAAAATATTAATTATGAAAAAGAATTACAAAATACAATAATAAAGATGAAGTTACTTTTAAAGGACTACTTCAAAATGGATACCAAAAAATAAATGATTTAGAATTCAATGCTTACTTGAGAAATATTGAGTCCAATGATAAAATATTTTTGTTAGAAGATGCATTTTATTTAGCAAATAGCGAAGTCCAACAGAAAAGATAGGAGAAACAATATGTCATTTATAAAAGCAAAAGAGCATTTAGAAAAATACCATTTAGAAGAAAACGTCAAAGAATTTTCGGTATCCTCTGCAACCGTAAAAGAAGCAGCGATTGCTCTAGCATGTGAAGAAAAAGAAATAGCAAAAACTCTAGGTTTTTTGGTAGAAGATAAACCCATTTTGATTGTAACGGCAGGAGACCAAAAAATAGACAATGCAAAATTCAAAGAGAAATTTCATGAAAAAGCAAAAATGATACCATTTTTAGAAGTAGAAGAAAAAATTGGACACGAAGTAGGTGGGGTTTGTCCTTTTGGAATAAAAGAAAACATCCCTGTATATTTAGATAATTCTTTAAAACGATTTTCCTATGTCTATCCCGCTTGTGGAAGTCATAATAGTGCCGTAAAATTAACACGAGAAGAATTAGAAATTGCATCAAATGTTAAAGAATGGATAGATGTGTAAAGAAATAGAGAGTCAAGTGTAAAGTCTTTCTTTTTTTATTTGCTCCAAAATTATACTTGTTATAATTGAGTTAGAAAAGAGTGTATGTTATGAAAAAGAAACCCAAAATAGGAATAGGTATAGGGATGGGGATAGTAGTTCTTCTATGTCTGTTCTGGATAGGATTTAAATCTTTTTTAATCCATTATGGAGAAATCGGTGACAAAGAATATAAAAATATGTTTGCGCAAATAACAGATTTGCCAATAACCAAAAATACAGAAAAACAAAATGATAAAGTGGGGAAAATGCGCTATTATATTCCTGAAACATTTCAGTTAAAAAAAGAAACAGAAGACCAAAAAGAATATGAAATAAAAGATAATAGTGGCAAACAAACAAGCAGTTTTTCCATCGGAAAATTAGAAATAAGTGCTTTAGAAGACACAAAAGATTCTTATAAATTTATCAATTATAATTATTTAGCGAAAAAATTTAATATACAAGACGAAATAGACTTATACCATTATTACTATGACCATAAAGAGGATAAAAATACGATTTTCACAAGTATGGCAAAATTACAAATGGATATATTTGTAAAACAATACCTTTTAATTGTGACTACTGGAGGACCCAATTGTACAAATTATTTTTTAACAAAAGATACAAAAGGACATTTAATAGAATGCCCGTCCAGCAATAGTTTTTATGCAACGTATGTACAAGATAAAGACATCTACTTTGTAAGTTACTATGGAGAAGATGAATTAACCCATCAAGAATTTGTAAATATTTTATCTTCTATTTCCTTCGACTAGATAATTTTTAGAGTAGCAGAAGCTATTCTTTTTATTTTTTTAATTCTTAAGAAAAAATTAAGAAGAAATAAAGAAAAAAGTGCTACAATAAGAAAAAGTTTAGGAGAAATAGTATGAATATTTTAATTGTTGAAGACGAAAAAGAAATCGCGGACTTAGAAGAAATTTACTTAGAAAAAGAAGGCTATACGATTTACAAATATAATAGTAGTAAAAAAGTTCTAGAAGAGTTAGAAAATTTAAAAATAGATTTAGCTATTTTAGATGTTATGACTCCAGAAATAGATGGTTTCACTTTATGTAACAAAATAAGAAGAAAATACAATTTTCCCATTCTCTTTGTCACGGCCAAAATAGAAGAAATAGACAAAATTCACGGATTGACCCTCGGCGCAGATGATTACATCACCAAACCCTTTGAACCTTTAGAACTAGTAGCACGAGTAAAAGCACATTTAAGAAGGTACAAAGAATACAATGGACAAGAGAAGAATGACGAGAATAAAATTGATTTTAGAAATATAGTGATTAATAACAAGACCCATGAATGTTTTGTAAATGAAACTTTAGTTGATTTAACACCACTTGAATTTTCGATTTTTTGGACCCTTTGTAAAAATAGAGGGAATGTTGTCAAAACAGAAGATTTGTTTCAAGAAGTTTGGCAAGAAAAATACTACGAACAAGACAATAACACAGTCATGGTACACATAAGACACTTAAGAGAAAAATTACAGGATAATTCTAGAAAACCTAAATACATCAAAACCATTTGGGGAGTGGGGTATAAAATTGAAAAATAATAAAAATAAACTTTTAAAACAAACATTCTGGGACTTTGCATCGAAAACACTTTTCCTTGCTATAGGAATGTTTTTTCTAATCTTTTTTATCATGAAAATGATTGAAATAAGCGATTGGCAATGGGTATTTACTCTATCTCCTAAATGGTATTACCAAGCAAAAATGCTATTTGATACTGGAAATTGGATACCTAATATTTATCTGTTTGTAGGAGGGGTAGGTATCATTATCATTTTTGTATGGATTTATTTTTTATTGAAAAAAGTTTTCTCCTACATAAAAGCCTTAGAAGAAGCATCTAAAAAATTGATTGTTCAAGACGAAGAATACATTAAACTTCCAGAAGGTTTAGAAGAAATCGAAAGCAGAATGAATGAACTAAAACAAACGGCCCTAAATAATGCCCGGAAGGCCGAAAAAAACGAAAAAAAGAAAAATGACTTAATTGTGTATCTAGCCCACGATTTAAAAACACCTCTTACTTCTATGATTGGGTATCTCTCTTTACTAGACGATATAAAAGATATGCCAAAAAAACAAAGAGAAAAATATACAAAGATTGCTCTTGAAAAATCTTACAAGTTGGAAGACTTATTGAGTGAACTCTTTGATATAACAAGATGGAATGCGGAGACAATCGTTTTAGAAAAAGAAGAGTTACATTTAGGGCGAATGCTAGAACAAATTATCGATGACTTTTATCCCATTTTAAAGGAAGAAGACAAAGAAATACTATATAATTCCAAAGAAACGATTGTAATAGAAGGAGACCCTGACAAACTCTATCGTGTATTTAACAATATCCTGAAAAACGCAATTTATTATAGCACCGACAAAATCATTACAATAGAAACAGAGAAAAAAGAAGAAATGGCGATAATTCGTGTAATCAATAAGGGAAAAAACATACCAAAGGAAAAACTAGATCGTTTGTTTGAAAAGTTCTATCGTGTGGATACTTCTAGAGCAAGCAAAACCGGAGGAAGTGGACTAGGCCTTGCCATAGCCAAAGAAATTGTAACCCTACACCAAGGAAAAATAGCGGCGACTTGTGAAAAACACCAAATTACATTCCAAGTAGAACTTCCCAGCAAAAAATCTTAAGGTCTTTTTAAGAAATTCCTAAGAAAAAATTAAAAAAGAGAGAAATGAAAATAGATACAATAAGGTTGTATTAAGAGAATAAACTCTCTTTTTTAGTGAGGAAAGAATAATGAAAAGAAAAAGGAAGATAAAGAAAAAAATAGGAATAGTACTTTTATTAATAGTAATCGCCGTGGTGAATTCTTCAAGAATAAAAAATGAGATAATCCCACAAACCTCTGTAGAACAACAAGAACTTCAAAAAGAAAAAAAACAAGCGAAAAAAGACTACAACGAAGTTTCCAGTGTAAACCAAAACAAAGGCACTATGGAAGAGCGATTAGAAGAATTAAAAAGAAAAGACAAACGTGTAGAACAGATTTTAGAAAAACAAGACGAATACCCTGAAGAACTTTTGGATATGTTATCAAGGAATGAAGAAATGATAGACTTTGTTCTAAAATATCCAGAAAATAAAGGAAAAACAAAAGGAACAACTATCGGAGAAATAAAAGAAAATGACATTCCCTTCTTGCTACAATGGGACTCGCGTTGGGGTTATGCAAACTATAAAAACAATATCCTTGCTGTGAATGGTTGTGGACCTACAGCTCTTGCTATGGTGATTGCAGGATTAAAAAAAGAGAATACCATAACACCTTACAAAATTGCAAAATTTGCGGAAGAAAATGGTTATTATGTAGAAGGAGTAGGAACAAGTTGGAGTTTAATGACAAAAGGAGCCGCCTTTTTTGGTATAAAAAGTAAAGAACTTCCTTTAGACGAAAACATAATAAAAAGAACCCTCGAAAAAAAAGAGCCCATTATATGTGCCATGGGGAAAGGAGACTTTACTTTAGCAGGTCATTTCATTGTTTTAACAGGAATAGAGAAAGGAAAAATAAAAGTACAAGACCCCAATAGTATAGCAAGAAGTCAAATTCTTTGGGATTACAGCCGAATTGCTCCACAAATTAAAAATCTTTGGACTTTCTCTCTTTAAAAAAGGAAACAATGCTTATGAAAGTCTTAGAGATACACATGAAAAAATAGTATTATTATTTCAAAAGAACAAGACAAATTTTTT
>CAMUBM010000048.1 GCA_947087145.1 uncultured Mycoplasmatota bacterium | reverse complement strand
TCTTGTAGTTCCATATTTCTACTTCCATTCTTTTTCTATCTCTTATGATACCAAAAAAGAGAACAAATGTATAGTTACTCTTTGTTCTCCATTTCCCAACTTTTAAAATAAATGCATTCCATATCTTTATTGAATTTGATTTCATAGATGCCATCCAAAATTGTGGTGTTGTTTTCGAAGTTCCAGTGGACAATCATTGTATTTTTTTCTATGGCAAGAATAGAAAACTCAATCTTTTTTATTTCTTGGTTCTCAATATTTTTCCATTCTTCTTTTATTTCGTTATATGTTGTGTAAGGTTTAACAAAAGGGGTCTCTTGATAAAATGTTGTTTCTTTAAATAATAAACTTGCGTTTTCTGACTCTTTGTTTCCCCAGTAGTTTTTTAATTTTTCTAGCCAAATCCTTCCTTGTTCTCTAGTTATATTCATTTTTCTCACCTACATTAATTATACCGAAGTTTGGTTCTTTTTTCTTTAAAAATGGAATTAAAAAAAAAACTTTTATTTTTTGTAAAAAAAGTGTTGACAAAACCACCCTTTTCCATTAGGATATAAATCACCAATTCACTTAAGAGCGAATTGGTGCTAGTATCACACTAGTCAACCCCTTTTTATTCTTTTAGAAGCTGTCTTCAGGGGGCAGCTTCAAACTTGTGGAATTTAAAAAAGTACTAACAATGGTTAGTACTTTTTTCTTTGTATTCTTTATACCTTTTGATAGCATTTTGTTTATTTTCATTTAATAAAATGTTGGCTAAATTTTGGTCTTTTATCTTTAGGGCATGATATCTTGTTTCATTGTCTAAGAACTTTTCATAATTGTCAAAGTTTGGTTCTTTACTATCTAAATATAGTTTTTCTTCTAACGGATTATAACGCATTAGTAATTGATACCCTACTTTTACAGCTAATTTTTGTTCTTCGGTTGTACAAGAAAGTCCACCTTTTATTCCATGTTCTACACAAGGAGCATAGGCAATAATAATAGCGGGGCCCTCATGCGCATCTGCTTCTTTGAAGGCTTTAATAGTTTGCTGAAAGTTTGCTCCTAAACAAATACTTGCGACATAACAATTGGAATAACTCATCGCTATTTTAAATAAGTCTTTTTTGGCATTTCGTTTTCCATAGTCTGCAAATTCTGCCACTTGTCCTATTTTAGAAGATTTGGACATTTGGCCTCCAGTATTTGAATATACTTCTGTGTCTAAAACAAGAATTTTTATGTTTTCATTACTAGATAGAACATGGTCTATTCCTCCAAACCCAATGTCATAGGCCCAACCGTCTCCTCCAATGGCCCACACACTTCGTGCAGGAATGTAATCTAGTAAATCACTCAAGTCTTTTGGAATTTCAGCATTTTTTAGTTGTTCTTTGATTTTATAGGTTATCATAAAATCTTCTTTGTTTTCTAACCAGTGAAAAAATATGTCTTGTACTTCTTTCGTGACTGCTTCCATAGAAGAGGTCATAATGGTTTCGATTTGCTTTCTTTTTTGTTTATAAGAAGTAAGCATTCCGTATGCAAATTCGGCATTGTCTTCAAATAGAGAGTTTGCCCAAGGTACCTTATAAGGCGTAGATGGAATACTTCCACCATAAATACTTGAACAACCTGTTGCATTAGCAATTACTAATTTTTTGCCTAGAAGCTGTGTCAAAATACGTATGTAAGAGGTTTCTCCACATCCAGCGCATGCCCCACTAAATTCGAAAGATGGTTTCACAAAACTTAAGTCTTTTACGGTATCTTTTTTTTCTACCTCAGGATTTTCGTATTCATTAAAATAATAATCACTGATTTTTTGTTTTTCTGTGTCAAAGGTTCCAAATTCTAAGGCTTTTTTTCCTTGTTTCCCTGGACAAATATTGATACATAACCCACAACTGGTACAATCGGCCTCACTGATACTTACAAGGTAATTGTATTTGTCGTTGCCAAGCAATGGTTTTCCCATCGTTTTGTCTTCTGTTTTAAAGGAACGAATGACACTATGTGGACATACGAAACTACACATTCCACATTCTATACAATTTTCTGGTATCCATTTGGCCACTTTGTCTGCAATTTTTCTTTTTTCTAGTTTCGAAGTTCCTCCTTGGAAAGTTCCGTCTTTTACTTCTAAAAGTTCACTTACTGGAATAGTGTTTCCTAAGCGACTCTCTATTTTTTCAAAAAGAGTATGAGGTACTTTTTGTTCACTTCCTTCCTCAGTTAGATTTAGTTTATATAAATTTTCTTGAGCCCCCAAAATAGCATTGATGTTATTTCTAATTACCTCTTCTCCTTTGTTTTTGAAATTTTCTCTTATATTTTCAGAGACAAGTTCTGTTGCATTTGGAATTCCTAAACCATTTAAAATCAAGACTTCCATAATTTTATTGATTTTTCCTTTGATGTTATTTTTATTTGCTAGGCTACTTGCGTTGATACAATAGACAGAAATGTTTTTCTCTTTTATGATTTCTTTATCGTGTTTTTTTATTTTTTGATCCAATGCTTTTGGGTCAATGGTGTTGATTAAAAGGATTCCTCCCGCTTTTATATTTTCTAACATTGCAAACTTTTCGAAGTATTCGTCTTTGGTTACAACTACTAAATCGGGGTTTGTTACATAAAAAGGAGCAGAAAACTCTTTATTTTTAATGCGAAGGTTGCTCACTGTTACTCCACCACTTTTTTTGGAGTCGTATTCAAAGTAGCCATCAACAGGTTTGTCTAGTTTTAAAGAGGCAATACTTAGTAGGTCTTTACTAGCACTTACCATCCCATCGCTACCAAAGCCATAAATTAAGATTTCTTTGGCATCTAAATTTAGAGTATATTCTTCTTTTTTTAGACTTAAATAAGTTACGTCGTCTTCAATACTTATGGTGAAATTATTTTTTAATTCTTTATTTTCTAACATTTTAAAGACACTATAGATATCTGTTGGAGTTGTGTTTTTGCTAGAAAGTCCGTATCTTCCTCCAACAATTTGTACGTTACTATCTTTTAATGCGGCGAGTACATCTAAATAAAGAGGTTCTCCACTACTTCCTGCTTCTTTGGTTCTGTCTAAAACGGCAATTTTTTCGGTTGTTTTTGGGATTACGTTTTTTAGATATTCGCTACTAAACGGACGATACAAGTGGACTTCTACGACTCCCAGTTTGGCTCCTTTTTTATTTTCTTCTTCGACAACTAGTTTAATGGTATCTACAACACTTCCCATGGCAATGATAATATTTTTTGCATCATCCT
This sequence comes from uncultured Mycoplasmatota bacterium, assembly GCA_947087145.1. Taxonomy (GTDB): domain Bacteria; phylum Bacillota_I; class Bacilli_A; order RF39; family UBA660; genus MGBC108787. Next base: position 3,120 of record CAMUBM010000048.1, on the reverse strand, counting down.
CTCCATAGTAATTGAAAGGTTTTATGTTTGTATGGGTAATTTCATTTGCTTTTTCCATTAAGGCAGCAACAATTTCAGGCATCCTTTGGTAAGCGGTATTTCTTGCTTCTACGGTTTGGAAATAGATGTCTTCATTACTGGACATTCCTTTTTGGATTGTATGGTCGACATTTAACATTCTACTCTTAAAATCATTAATTTCTTCGTAATTGATTAACTTTAAAAATTCGGTATCTTCAATTTCATTTATGGTACGAAGTTCGTGACTGGTTCTAAAACCATCAAAAAAATGTAAAAAAGGAAGACTTCCTTTGATAGAGGCTAAATGGGCAACGACTGCATTTACTCTTACGTCTTCGATATTGGTGCTTGCAAGCATACAAAAACCAGTTCCACGAGCAGCATAGATATCGGAATGGTCTCCAAATATGGATAAGGCATGGGTAGCGATTGTTCGGGAAGCCACATGAATGACTCCTGGCAACATTTCTCCTGCTATTTTGTACATGTTGGGAAGCATTAAAAGAAGACCTTGGCTTGCTGTAAAGGTAGTAGCAAGAGAACCGGTTATTAAGGCTCCATGCATCGCTCCTGCAGCGCCTGCTTCACTTTGCATTTCAATTAGGCTTACTGGCTGATTAAATAAATTTTTCTTATCGGTATGATTTAAATAGTCTATATTAGAAGCCATAGGACTTGATGGGGTAATTGGATAGATGGCTGCTACTTCACTAAATAGATAAGCAATATTGGAACACATTTTGTTGGCATCGATTACTTTTTTCATGGTATCACTCCTTATTTTTTTCATTATATCACGAAATTTTTTACTTTTTATGTAAAATTAGGTAAATGAAGGTTGTATAATTTGGGTTATGTCCTTTATAATTTAAATATAGTAAGGAAATGATAAAAAATGGAAAACACCATAAAAAGATTAAATGAATTAAAAATATGTTTAGAAGGTTACATGACTATTTATCCGCAATTGGCACAAAGTATAATAGTCACTTCAGATGCTCCAGAAGAACTTCAAGCAATCTGTAATATTGTTATACATATAAAAAATGAAATTGATAAATTGTCAGAGGAAGTAAGAGTAATGCAAATAAAAAACGGCTTAAATCCAACATTAAATTTATCTAAAAGTGAAGAAGATAATAATTTACGAGCCTATTTTGAAAGTCCATTATATCCAGATGATGAAACACCTTCTATGGGAAGTAGATAAAAGATTCTAGTTTAATTTTAGAATCTTTTTAAATGGGATTTACATGAATAACAGATAAGAATATTTCTTCTACACACCCTTCTATTTCGTCTTCTAATTTGTCAGCAATGGCATGACTTTGAAAAGTGGATAAGTTCCCATCTACGAAAATGGTAAAAGAAATTTGGTATTTAAATCCTACTGGTGTAGCATTGAAATGATGCACTTTTTTTATTTCTGGATATTTTTTAATAATTTGAAATACTTTTTCTTTGGTTGTATTGTCCATTACTTTGTCCATTAATACATTGTAACTTTCTTTGAAGATTTGTAAGGCGGTATAGAAAATCCAAAGAGAAATGCCTATTCCCACTATTCCATCCAAAACGTAAATTTGGTACTTACTTAAGAGACAGGAAAGTAAATTGGCAAGAGTAATGATGCAATCATTTCGATGATCTTTGGCATTTGCTTCTAACAAAATATTTTTGCATTTTTTAGAGAGTTTGTGGGTATAAATATACAGAAGCAATTTTGTCGTTAATGTAATGATACATACGATGACTAACCATTTTGAAAAAATCACTTCCTGTTTGGTTAGCATCGCTTTTAAAGCAGAAGAAAAAGTTTCTACCGCTAGAAGAAACATGGCAATACTAATTAACATAGAGTAGATATATTCGGCTTTTCCATGTCCTAGATTGTGATCTTCGTCTTTTGGTTTGCTTGCTATTTTACTGCCTAGAAAAGTCATAAATGAAGAAAAGACATCGCTTAGAGAATTCATGGCATCCCCTATCATGGCTTGACTTTTGGTAAGTATCCCAATTGTTCCTTTTATTAGCATAAGAAAAAAATTGCCAAGTATCCCGAAAATACTTGCCATTTTTATTTTTTTGTAATTGTTTGTCATTTTATCACCTGTATAAACTTGCATAGGTATTGCCCCATGCTTTGTATTCTTTTATTTTTTCTTTGTTTTCTAACTTACTCTTGTATTCTCTATCATAGGTTTCAAAGTAGATATAGTAAGGTTGTATTCCTTTTTCTATGGTTTCTGTTAACTCTTCTTCATTTTTTAAAAGAACAATTTTTTCTTTGTTGGTATGACTTAATGCTTCGTAATTAAAAAGTAATGCCCAATCGGAATAACTATATACATAGATATTTTCTTTATTATCTTTTGCTAAATCTTGTAAAATTTTTGTGGCACTTACGCCATAGTAATCCATTTCGTAATTTTCTGTAGGATTTTTAGCAACCCAATTGTAATACATGGTAGAAGTTGTACCATTTAGAATAATGCCTACTCCATTTCCAAGTAAACAAATGAATAAAATAGAGAAAGAGATTTTCTTATACTTTGTATTCTTAAAAATACAGAAAAGTGCATAACTTAGAAGGATTAACATGGACGGATATAAAAAGTAAAAATGACGCCATCCGTTATAGATATTAGGATTGGATACCATGGCTATTAATAAAGGGAAAAAACTTAAAATAATGGCTAGAATAAGAATGTTTTGTTCTTTTTTGTATTGTTTAGTTACTATCTTTTTTATGGTTAAAATTACTCCAGTTAAAATGAGAACAGAGACATAGATTGGTAACGTTAAAAAGATGATTTTGGGTAAGTAATACCAAGGAAGTGGATTTTCCCAGTGTTGATATAAAGTGCCTTCAAAGAAGACTTTTCCATAATTTCTTGAAAAATTGACACTATTTTCTAAAGACCATTTGAAGAAGTCAAGTAAATGCCATCCTTCGGCCCATATGGCTGGTGTTAATAAAAGGTATATAATGATACAACTAAGTAGTGCTGTTAATCCTACGAAGAAATTTTTCTTGTTCCAACTTTTTTCTTTTGTTAATGTAATTAGGTATAGGATTCCTAAAGAAGCAAAAACAAA
>CAMUBM010000047.1 GCA_947087145.1 uncultured Mycoplasmatota bacterium | reverse complement strand
TTGGTCTACGAATTTTGTGGAAAATAGGGAAATTGGTTGCTCAAATAAGAAAATTGGTAAAATTATAAAAAATTATTAAATAGTTTAAGAGAGTGAAAATAAAAAATAGAACGCAAAATTACTCGTGTTCTATTTTTTTTTTGTATTCGCGGCTTGGTAGCCTTTATCGGTTTTTACTAAATCAAATTCAACCTCATCGTCTTTTTTAAGAGATTTGTATCCGTTCTGTATAATAGAAGAATAATGAACGAAAATATCTTCTGAATCTGTATACTTTAAAAAGCCATATCCCTTTTCATCTTTAAACCATTTAACACTACTTCTCAAACTCTACACCTCGCTTTCGCCTAGAATAGAATAACATAAAGTAATCATAAAAAAATCACTCGGAAGTGATTGTGTCCTTTTTCGGTGATAATTTGCTATTTGCTTACTTAATGTATAAATCGTAATATTCGTCATAAGTTAAATTTTTTTCCACTACATCTGTTGCGATTTCTATTCCTAAATAGCGTAGATGCCAAGGTTCTGCGATATATCCAGTGATATTTTGGTTTTCTCTGGTGTAACGAATAATAAATCCATATTTATAAGAATTTTGTTTTAACCATTCGGCGTCTTTTACAGTAATTTCTTGTTTTCCTTCTGTCCATACATCTACTGCAAGTCCTGTTTGGTGTTCCGAATGTCCTGGTCTTGCAGAGTAGGTATCGGCTTCTGATTTACCATCTCTTTTTACATAACGATCGTATAGTCCTGTTTGGTAGGTATATGAACGATAGGCACTATAAGGTCTTATAAAAACCTGATCTAATTTGGCAGCACTTACTAATTCTTCAAAAGCATCCGCAGCTTTCTTTCGCAGTTGGTATTTGGCATCGTAACTTAGACTTTTTAAATCAGTGGGGGCATAGTCACCAAGAGAGTGGTATTTATTGACTAGAACAGTGTATTCGTCTTTGTTTTCTATGTCTTGTATCTGGGTGTAAAAGTCATGGTCTAGGCCAATGTTTACTTTTAAGACAGCCTCTTCTAGTGTCGTCTTGTATTTTTCTTGGTAATTTTCATATTCAGGTATTTTGTCTACTTCAAAGTTTTTGATTTGGTAGTAAGGGTCTAAATTTACTTTTTCGAGATTTAGTAATTTTAAGATATTTTCTTCTTTTATATAGGCATAAATTTTGTTAATTTCATCTGCTTTATAGTTCAAATCTAAAAGGGTATTGATTTTCTTAATGAAATCTTTTTCTTCTTGGTAATGGATTTCTTGGTAATCGTTTTTGTATTTTTCTTGGTAATCGGTAGTTTCTCTGGCTACCTCTAATGTTTTTGATGGATTTTCTTCTTTCATGGTATTTTTCACCTCTTTATTTTCTAGTTTATGTGAGGAAAAATAAAAATATGTTGTGATGGCTCCTATTAAAAGAAGAGGTAAAAATATAAAAATTATCCTTTTTGTTTTTTTCATAAAATCAGTCCTTTCTTTTTTTATTATATCTTATGGTGTTTCTTTTTGAAAATAAAATACTAAGGAGTTGTCAAAGAAAATGTCATATTTTGCTTTAGGGGTCATAGTTTTAAGTAGGTGATGTGATTTGAAGAAGTTTATTTTGTTCTTAGTTTTCTGCTTTTGTTGTATTCCTAGTGTTTATGCAGAGGATTTAACACCCAATTCAGAGAGTGCTATTTTATTAGAAGTTTCTACAGGAAAAGTGATTTATGAAAAAAATGCTAATCAAAAAATGGCTCCAGCATCAATGACTAAGGTTATGAGTATGCTTTTAATTATGGAAGCAATTGATAATGGGAAGTTAACGCTGGAAGATGATGTTGTGATTAGTGATAATGCATCTAGTATGGGAGGAAGTCAAATTTTCTTACAAACAGGGGAGAAGTATAAAGTCAAAGAACTTATGAAGGGAATTGCGATTGCTTCTGGAAATGATGCGGTGGTTGCTATGGCGGAGAAAGTGCATGGAAGTGTTGGCTCTTTTGTGGAGGCCATGAACAATAAAGCAAAAGCATTAGGTTTAACTGGTACACATTTTGATAATCCTCATGGGTTAGAAAGTGAGAACCATTATACAACAGCGAGGGATATGTCAATTATGGCTCTAGAACTTTTGAAACATGAAAAAATATTGGAGTTTACGAGTATTTATGAAGATTATTTGAAGAAACCAGATGGGTCTAGTATTTGGCTTGTGAATACCAATCGTTTGGTTCGGTTTTATGAGGGTGTTGATGGTTTAAAAACTGGATTTACGAATGAGGCAGGCTATTGTATTACGACGACGGCGAAGCGAGGAGATATGCGTTTATTATCTGTTGTTATGAAAGCACAGACGAGTGATTTACGTAGTAAGGATACAGTTTCTATGTTAAATTATGGTTTTAATACATATAAATTAGATGTTCTTTTGGAGCGGGAAAAGGAACTTGGTGAAATTAATGTAGAAAAGGGAAGTAAAAAAAATGTCAAAGTGTATTTGGAGAGTGATGTTACGATTTTATCGCGAGTGACGGATAGTAATGAAACTTTTGATTACAATTTGGTAGTAGAAGATATAAAAGCCCCTGTAAAGCAAGGGGAAAAGGTTGGATATTTGGAAGTTATGGATGGAGAAGGGAATATTATTAAAGAAGTAAATGTGGTTGTGAATGAAGAAGTAGAGTCTGCTAGTTTTCTTACTCTTTTTGGACGAGTGCTTGGTTTGTTTACAAGTGGTAGTTTTCTTTCGTGATGTCTAAAAATGTCAACTTAAATACTATCTGTTGTCAAGTAAATAGTATATGCTTATAATTGGAGTAGTGAATAAAGTAAGGTGAATGTTATGCAAACTGAAAAGAAAACAATAAAACATAAGAGACATAAGCCTTTTTTTCGAGGTTTAGTTTTCTTATTGTTTGTAGTGAGTATTTTTTCTATTGGGGTTATTTATTTTTTAGATATGGTGCCTCTTGTTTATTTTATTGGAATTGTCTTATTATTTTTACTTGTAGATTTTTTTATGGTCTATTGTATTTTGGGAAGAGGTTGGAAGAAACGTTTTTTTGGAACGATTTTTTCTATTCTCTTTATGATTGTTCAAGTAATTGTCGATGTTTACGTGTTACAAACGATGGACTTTTTACATAAAATTAATAACAACGGAAATTATAATACAGAGAATTATAGTGTTTTAGTTTTGCAGGATAGTTCTTATCATAAATTAAAAGATTTGAAAGAGGAAATACTTGGTGTTGCAACTCTTGGAGATGATGTTGGTCTTGTAGAGGCCAAGAAACATTTAAGTAAGAAAATAGAAGTAAATTATAAAGAAGAAGAAGATCTAAGTTCTTTGTATCAGTTGTTGTTAGAAAAACGTGTGGCGGCACTTTTGGTGGAGGATGCAGAAAAGAGTATTTTAGAAGAAGAGTTTAGTGAGTTTAAAGGAAAAGTAGAAGTTTTGTATACCTTTTCTATTGATATTGAAATTAAAGACGATTTGGTTAAGAGTGTAGATATTACCAATGCCCCTTTTAATATTTTTATATCAGGTATTGATAGTTATGGAAAGATAACAAGTGTTTCTAGAAGTGATGTTAACATGGTGGTTTCGGTGAACCCTGTGACACACAAAGTTTTGTTTACAAGTATTCCAAGAGATTATTATGTGGCTTTACATGGCATGAATTCTTCTTATAAAGATAAACTTACTCATGCTGGAATGCATGGAATTGATACATCAGTGAAAACAGTAGAAGATTTACTTGGTATTGATATCAATTACTATGCAAAGGTGAATTTTACTTCTCTTGTTTCTTTAGTGGACGAACTCGGTGGTATTGATGTCGAGTTAGACAAGCCATTTCGGGCCTATTATGACGAAGATGGAAAAATTACCAATTATTCTTTTAAAAAAGGTACAAACCATTTGGATGGAAAGAAAGCACTTGCGTTTGTTCGGGAGAGAAAAAGTTTGCCTTTAGGAGATCGTACACGCGTAAAACATCAACAAATGGTGATGGAAGGTATTTTACATAAAGTTTTATCAAAAAGTATCATTACGAAATATGCTGATATTTTGAATGTTTTGGAAGGGAAGTTTGTTACGAATTTTGGAACGCAGAATATCAGTAAACTCGTGAAAAAACAAGTGAAAGATAATCCAGATTGGGAAATAAATTCGTATGTTTTAACAGGAGAGGATGGCAAAGAGTATACGTATTCTTATAAACGTTTGAAGTCTTATGTAATGCTACCGAAAGAAGACTCTGTTATTGAAGCCAAGAATTTAATTCAAAATTTATTTCAAGAAGTTCCTTCAGAGTAAGGGATTTTTTCCATTTTTAAGAAAGATGTGTGGTAAAGTATTGTTAGGAGTTTTTTATGTATATTGATAAGAAACATAGTAGATTGAAAGAAGAAAAGGAAGAATTGGTAAGTCAAAGAATGGCTTTAGAAGCGAAGATAAACGAGATAAATAATACTATAAGAGATAAAGAAAGTGAAATTTCACATTGTTATCAAGAATTTTTTGATAGTAAGACAAATAAAGAGTTTGTATTGTATGAACGATTTCCGAGTAGAGAAGTAGTAAATTCATCTTCTGTAAGATGTTTTCCTCTATATTCTTTTGGAGAGTTTCAAACGACGGAACTTGCCGAAATGATCAAACAAATTTATAGTTTTGAAAGACAAAAAGAATATGAAATTTTAACGCTTGGTTTGGTAGGAAAATACTCTACCAAGGATCATGGTTGGGAATTTGAACGATTGATTCCTCATCTTTATTTTTTAGTAGGAAACGAGAAGACTCTTGCACCCTTTAAACATTATGAGAATCAATTTATTAATGAAGATTTTTTGCAAAGTTCCATAGAGGATAGATGTAAAAAAGATTTTGTTACGATAGAAGTGGAACGTTATGGAAGAAAGGCAGAAGATGTGCTTTCGATGGAATGTTTCACTGGAGAACTTACGGATAAAAAAGGAAAAATTAATTATCAAAACTATTTAAGATATGCGAATAATTATGTAGATACAAGGGAAAGTTGTACATTTTCGAATACTTCGCAAATATTTCAAAGTCGTTTATTTACGCAAGATTATAAAGGAATACATAGTTTACTAAAATACAATTTTGTTACTTCGGATGCTATTCTCGCTAAAATATTAGTCAGTATTTGTATTTATAAAAGAAATAATGGGATTAGCGAATTAACGAGTGATGATTACAATCATATCTTTGGAACTTTATATGGAGAAAAAGTAGATATTAAGGGTTTGGCAGAAAAAGATATTACGCGTAGTTTAACTTATGTACCTAACTCTAAATATGGAATTTAAAAAAATAAAATAAAAATATTGTCATAAAATGTAGAATTTGCTATACTTTTTTATAGAAAGAGGAGTTTATATGGGAAAGAGAGAAGAGTTTGAAAAAATTATTAAAAGAAAAGGAATCGGTTTATTAATTGCTGGACTTTTTATTATCTTGTCTGCACTTGTTACAGATGCCGTTTATTACTTTTCTAAAAAAGATTATACGAAAGATGCAGTTGCGCTTGCGGATGCAAAAACAGGAGATTTTGCTTATGTAGATGTACGTATTATGAGTGATTATTTTGCAACAAATGATTATACGGGAGTAGATCACAAAACCTATTTTGTTTGGGACGATAAGTACATTTATATTGTGGATATCAATGAGAAAAATAGGGATAATTTAAATCCTATTTATGATTATTCTTATTCAGAAGATGAAAATGCGGTAGCACCAGAAGCCGTGCGAATTTATGGAATGGTAAAATCTATACCTTCTGATTTAAAGAAAATTGCTATAGATAGTTATAATGAGATGAAGGGAGAAAAAGTATTAAACTTAACTAATTTCAAAGATTATTTAGGAACAGTTTATATGGATACTTTTGAAACTCCAAATAATGATATTATGGCTACTCTATCAGTGAGTGTTATCTTCTTAGTGATTGGTGGAATTTTAATTATTGCCTTTGTCTGTGTTAAAATGAGAACCAAGAAAAATATGAAAAAAGTGGAAGAAAATTGGGAAAAAATCTTAAATGAATTGGATTCATCTGATTGTTTCCATTATAAGAAAGCTAATTTGTATATTACTAAGAATTATTTGATTAGTTATGCAGCAGGTTTAGAACTTTATGATTATAAAGATATTGTTTGGATTTATCCACATGAATATCGTTATAATGGTTCTTTAAGTCAAAAGAGTATGATGATTGTTCTAAAAGACTCTAAGACGAAGAAGTTAGCAACTGTAAGTGCTAGTAAGAAGAACTTAAATATGTTTGATGAGATGTATGAATCACTACTTAATAAGATGCCAGATGTATTAAGTGGTTATACAAAAGAAAATAAAGAAAAAGCAAAACAATTGTATCAAAAGTAGTAAAAAGGACTCTAGAAAGGGTCTTTTTTT
>CAMUBM010000046.1 GCA_947087145.1 uncultured Mycoplasmatota bacterium | reverse complement strand
TTTCTCTAAAGCCTCAAAAATTTTAGAAGCATCTAAAAACAAAAGATCTACCTCGTGTTTATCATCTTCCATAACTTTTCCATTTTTATTTACTTGTCCGAAATGTAACAAAATAACCGCTTGTGCCAAAAGACTTTGGTCAAAAGAATTTTGTAGATATTTATCTTCAAAACAAGTAAGCAAACAATCTCCTTCTAAAACTAGTTTATCAATAACTTTTTGTGTTTTTATATCCATACCAAAACCCACTCCTTTTTAAAATTTAATTTTCTCTTCTATATAAGATTTTAATTCTTTTATATTTAATTTTACTTGTTCCATTGTATCTCTATCCCGTAAAGTTACAACATTATTTTCCAAAGTATCATCATCAATGGTAATACAAAATGGTGTACCAATAGCATCACTTCTACGATATCTTTTTCCAATACTTCCTGTCTCATCATAAGAACAAGAAAACTCTTTACATAAATTAGCAAATAGTTCTTGTGCTTTTTCTCCGTGTACTTTTTTTATCAAAGGCAAAATCGTTACTTTTATTGGAGCTAAGAAAGGTTTAATACGCAAAACTTCCCTTTCTTCGCCATTTTCGAGTAACTCTTTATGATAAGCATTAGAAAGAACTGCCAAAAATAAACGATCTACTCCAACCGATGGTTCAATCACAAATGGTAGATACTTTTCATTCGTTTCTGGGTCTAAATAACGTAAATCACAATTAGCATGCTCCATATGCACACCTAAATCGTAATCTGTTCGATCTGCAATTCCCCATAATTCTCCCCAACCCATAGGGAACAAAAACTCAATATCCGTTGTTGCTTTGCTATAAAAAGATAACTCTTCTTTTGCATGATCTCGATATCTTAGATTTTCTTTTTCTAAACCCAAATCTTTCAAAAAATCTAAACAATAATTCTTCCAATATCCAAACCATTCCAAATCCGTATTCGGTTTACAAAAGAACTCTAACTCCATTTGTTCAAATTCACGCGTACGGAAAATAAAGTTCCCAGGTGTAATTTCATTTCGAAAACTCTTTCCAATTTGTCCAATTCCAAAAGGAACCTTCGCCCGCATACTTCTTTGTACATTTAAAAAGTTAACAAAAATTCCTTGGGCAGTCTCTCCTCGTAAATACACTTTACTTTTCGCATCTTCTGTAACTCCTTGATGGGTTTCAAATAACAAATTAAACTTACGAATCGGTGTAAACTCACACGCTCCACACTTAGGACATGGAATATGATTTTCTAAAATAAAATTCTCTAACTTTTCATTTTCCCAACCATCTCCTGTTTCAGTACCATTTGTAAAATCTTCTATCAATTTATCTGCACGTGCACGAGCTTTACATTTCTTACAATCAATCAAAGGGTCAGCAAAACTAGCCACATGTCCACTAGCTACCCATACCTCTGGGTTCATTAAAATAGCACTATCCAATCCATAATTATACAAGTTCTCTTGGATAAATTTTTTCCACCAAGCATTTTTTATATTATTTTTGAGTTCTCTACCTAAAGAACCATAATCCCAAGTATTAGAAAGTCCTCCATAAATTTCGCTTCCTTGAAAAACAAATCCATATTGTTTACAATAATTCACTAACTCTTCCATCGTAATTTTCTTTTCCATAATTTTTTCCTCCTTTAAATAAAAAAAGCTAAAGAACAAACATAGGGACGAAGATACACTCCGCGGTTCCACCCTACTTATTCTAAAGCGAATCACTTTTCTTATATAACTCCGAGTTTTCCAACACTCATCAACGTTTGTATACAAAGATTATATGCAAAAAAAAAGAAAAATACAAGCACGAATTTAAGTTTTTTAATTTCTACACAATTTTAAATAGATTGATTATCTAAAAAGCAAGCATTTTCTCTAAAAACTTTTTACTATTCAAATACAACCCAGTATATCGTTCATAATAACGATGAATAAAAAAATTAATTTCTTTTACTACCTCTTTACTAATAGCTAATTTAGAAATAGATGAAATATCGACATAATAATACATTCGTATCATTTTAATGGTCTTTGGTTGGACTAAAATTTGATTGGTATAACACCTTTTACACACATAACCTCCAACATCAGCGTCAATGGTGACAATATTAGTTTTATTGCCACACAAAATACAAGAATCTAACTCTAAACCAACACCCAAATAAGGCAAATACTTGAGTTCCAATATATTGGTAATCACTAAAGGTTCCATTTTTTCTTCTATTTTTTGAATACCCGCCAAAAACAAATCATACAAAAGAGTATCCATACTTTGTTTAAACACTTGCACCGTAAGTTCCGTTAAATAATTCAAATAACTTACCAAAAGGATATCACTTTTAATCTCTTTAAAATCACTTAGTAAATCCACATCCTTCAATAGAGATAATTTATCCTCTTTGTAATAAATATAAAAAAAACCATAAGTAAATTTCATGGTTAAAGCACGCAAAGGACTTTTCATAGATTGTACTCCCTTGCACATAACTCCTAAAATTCCATATTTTTTTGTAAAAATCTGTATAATTTTAGAACTCTCTCCATAAGGAGTCTCATGAACGATGATTCCCTCTATTTTTGTTATCATTTTCTTCACTCTTCTTTTGCTTTGCATATTCTAAATAATCTGCAACACTTCCTGATTTTTTAAATTGATCCCATGCTTCTTTTTTATTCATAATATTTCCCTCTATCTTTCTAACTATATATTGGGAAATTTTTTTAAATTTTATTCAAATTCATTAAAACCTAATTCATGAAGTAACTTTTCTTTTTCTCTCCACTTACGTATTGTTTTTACAAAAAGTTCCAAATACACCTTTTTTCCAAGCATCTCTTCAATATCTTTTCGTGCCATAATTCCTACTGTTTTTAAGCGTTCTCCATTTTTGCCAATCACAATTTTTTTTATAGAATCCCGATCCACAATAATATCAACATTGATATTTACAATATCTCCTTTATCTTCAAAAGCCGTCGTAACACACGTAAGACTATGTGGTACCTCTTCAATTGTAAGTTCCAAAAGTTTTTCCCTTACAAACTCACTAATCATAAAACTCGTACTATTGCTTGTTAAAGTATCCTCATCAAAATAACGGACATTGTCCTTTAAATACTTACGTAACACTCTCGCTAGTCGATCGACATTGTCAAAAGTTGTACTACTTACTGGCACAATCTCTGCAAAAGGAAATAAATCTTTGTACGTCGTAATAGCCTGCAAAATTTCTTCTTCCTTTAATTTATCGATTTTATTTAAAACTAGTAAAACTGGAACTTCCGTTGTACGTAAAGCATCCATAATAAAGGCATCCCCTTTTCCAAAAGGAACACTCGCATCCACCACAAATAAAATGGCATCCACATCCCGAATTAAAGCAAAAGATTGCTTATTTAATATTTTTCCTAACTTGCTTTGAGGCTTGTGAATACCTGGAGTATCCACAAAAACAATTTGCATATCCTCTTCGTTATAGACTCCTTGTATGACATTACGCGTTGTCTGTGCTTTATCAGAGGTAATCGCTACCTTTGCGCTCACCAAAGCATTTAAAAGAGTACTCTTCCCAACATTCGGTCTTCCAATAATACTAACAAATCCACTTTTCATAAAAACACCTTCTCCACTACCAATGAAATATTTCCATAAACCGCGGTCCAAAAACAAACAAACAAATTAAGACCGCAACTAAAGTTAAAATAAAACTCGCCGCACTGCCACAATCTTTAGCAATTTTAGCAAGGGGATGAATTTCTAATGTAACTAAATCTACTGCTGCTTCAATGGCTGTATTTAATAACTCCATACCTAAGACAATTCCAAGAGCAATAAATACGACTGCCCATTCCCAAAACTTAATTTGAAAAATAATACCTAAAGAAATCGCAAAAATCGTCGCAATCCCATGAATCCATAAACTTTGCTCATATCGGTAGGCATAAAAAAGACCTGCCAAACTATTATGAATACTTGCAAAAAAACGTTTTACACCTTTTTTCTTTAAATCATCTCTCGATACCTGCTGCATGCAAAATCTCCTCCTGTCTTTGAAACATCACATTTTCTTCTTCTTTTGTCATATGGTCATACCCAAGCAAATGCAAGAGTCCATGCACCGTCAAAAAAGAAAGTTCTCGCTTTACAGAGTGTCCATACTCTCTTGCTTGCTCTTCCATTCTAGGAATACAAATATAAATTTCTCCCAAAAAGCGATAATCGGGACAAACAAAATCTTGGGTTTCTTCAAAAGCAAAAGAAATCACATCTGTAACAGCATCTTTGCCTCGGTATTCCCTATTGATTTCCTGAATTCTTACATCATCTACAAACACCACTGAAAAAACAGCATTCTCTACTTTTTCTTCGCGAAGAGCAATAGAAATCACACTCTCCAAAAAAGAATAATCACTTTTATAACCATATTCATTTTCAATTGTAACATCCACTAAAACCACCCTAAGCCCATCAATCTTGTAAAATAAATCACTCCTAAAACAGCAAATACAATACAAACTAAATTGTAAAATAGATCACTTTGAAATATTCTTGGTAAATGTTTCTTGATTGCTGTTAAACCAATAAATAACAAAAATCCGATTATACTTCCTACAACATTCAATAAAATATCATCGATATCAAATGAACGACCTATCTGTCGTTGTACAACCTCTACCGTCAAAGAAGTTAAAACACTGATAAATAAAATATGAGATACCCGACTTGCCTTTACATAACTCGAAACAAAATAACCAAAAGGAATAAAAATCAAGATATTCCCAATTACATTTTTAGTAAAACCAACACTTCCCACAGGATAACGAAAAATTTCTGTAAAAGGAACAATATTATAACCACTATTATGATTAAGTTCTGTACTTGTTAAAAGATAAAAAAGAAGCAATGCATACACAACAAACACCAAATTCCAAAACTCACGATAAAACACCAATTTTTCATGATTTACACGAATATAAGTTGCTCGTATAGCAATAATCACCACTAAGAAAATGACAATCATGGGCCATACATCCTTTAAAGTATTTGTTAAAGTATCTACTATCATTTTAACTTCCCTCTTCTTCTACCTCCGTAATGGAAAATTCTTCTACCTTTGTTATATTTTCTAAGACGGAATAAAATATCTCTACTTCTATTGTACTATCATTTATACTTTTTTTCAAAACTTTTCGTGTATTTATTTTTTCTCCGTCTTTTAATTTCATATTAATTTTTTCATCAGCCAAAGCAAGTGCCTTTTCTACACCTGCATCCAAATCATACAAAAGATTTTCTTCTTCCACTTCATATTCTATATACTTATAAAAAGTCCAATCAAAAAAATGAAATAATACTTTTTCTTCCGTTTCATAATGAAGAAGACGACTTTTTAAAATTTTATGACGTCCACTTGCAGTATCAATAGCAAAATTAGTTCTCTTTTTCCCAGTTCTGGTCTTGTTCACATATGAAATAGGTAAAGAAACACTCGTTTCATACCAAACTTCTGCGAGTACCTCTCCACTAGCGCAAACATTGTTTTTAACGGTTTCATTGTATTTTATTTCCCCCGAAATTAAAATATCTCCTTCTGCTACATATTGTCCATCATGCACAATAACTTCACCATTCGTATGCTGAATACTAGAAACAATCCCACTTTTATTAGCAACAATATGACAATATTTTTCTTCTTCTATTTTAGGATTTAAAATACGTTCTTCTATTCTTACCACATATTTCATACCTACGCTTTCAATCTCTAACCATTCAAGTTGGTCTTTATAGGTTTGTAAAAGATAAGATTTAATTCTTTGTAATTCTTGATAATCCTTTTTAAAACTCAAAAAATGAATTCCCTGTTCATCCAGACTTTTCTTTACCAATTCTCGGATTTCTTTATTGGAATGAACAACTTCCACTTTTACAATTACACGACTAAAAAAGAAAACGGCAGCGAAAAAGAACAAAACAGCAAATATTTTTAAAGGCGTAATCATTCGTTTTACTTTAAAAATGCCACTATCATTTACATAATAAAACTTTGCCGTTACAATATGTTTTTTAATTTTTTCATAATCACTTTGTAAAACTTTTAAATAAAGCACTTCCCCTTTAGAAACCACATCATAAACTGGAATACGATTTTTATAAAGTTTCATTAAAATACGGTTTTTATTCGAAACTTTAGTTTTAATATAAATATAATGCTTTATCTTCATCTTTGCAGCCTCACCTCGTTCAAAATACCTTCTATAAGTATTTCTCTTTTTTCAAGGCGCTTTACTGCGAAATTTTCCCCCTTTAAAACCAAAGAAAAAGTAGGCATTGCTAAAACAATCTCCTTATCCGTAAGTTTTACAATATCAACATAATTAAAAATATGAACTTTTTCTTCATAAATGGCTATATGATAATCAAAATCACATAAAAAATTTTTCATGGTTTCATAAAGATGCAA
>CAMUBM010000045.1 GCA_947087145.1 uncultured Mycoplasmatota bacterium | reverse complement strand
TATTATACAAAAAAAAGAAGATGTTTGCATTATCTTCCTAAGTCACTTTCTAAATTTTCATTTGCCAATCGTTCTTTGGCTTCTTCCATTTCTTGTATTTCTTCATAAGTATATATTGTCTTACCTGCGAATGAGAACGCAACACTTGTAATTTCTGTTGTTCTTGTGAAGTTTTCTTTTATTCCTTCTTTCGGAATAAATTTGTAAGTCGTTGTATAAGTTTCTTTATTATAAGTTTCTTCTAAATAAAACTCTGGAATGGTTAAACAACGATATAAATTTCTATTTCCTTCTGTTTTTATTAAACCAACCATCATAACATAATTTTTATCGAAGCCTTGTACATTATATGTTACAGAAGCTAAATTTTTATAGACGTTCCATTCTCCATCTAGGTTTTCGATTAAATCAAAATTGTCATTGATTTCTTTTTTATTTTCATATTCTTTTTCTAACTTTTCTATTTCTTCATCAGAGAACTTTATGTCTTGTGGTAAAGTATCTATGCTTACAAATTCTTTATTAGCATCTATTCCACCGATCACTTGGTAATCTACTATTTCGTTTTTATTATTCTTTGCTCCTAAAAGCCATAGTAAATCATCTTTATAATACTTCTTTTGAAATAATACTTTTCCATCCAGTTCTCCTACATATTCCATAAAACGCATTTGGTAATCGTCTTCTACTTTGTAGACCAAAGCAGCCACTTCTTCATGGTTTTTCTTAAAATTATTATAATTGTAATCAATAAAATTCTCTGCTTCAAATTTTAAGGCTTGTTCATAAGAAATAAATCTACCAACTACTGCTGGAAAGTCTCCTAAAATGTTTTGTAATTCTATTTTTTTGTTACCATTGCTATTTCCGTTCGTTTGTAAAGTATAACTTATTATTTTTCCCTCTTCATCTAGTTTTACAATTATACTATTTTCTGGAGTCGTAATGCTTCGATACGTTTTTTCATTTGCTTGTTCTTTTTCTAAATAGCCTAGTATTTGATAATATTTTCCTTCTATAGAATAATTTATTTCTCTTATTTCTTCGGTTAAAATGATATCTTTATTGGCATCTACAACCAATCGATATTTTAATAAATCTTCCGCATATTTGTTTTCTTGGTCTATTCTTGTTTTTTCTTGTTCTGTTGCTAACTCTTCTTCTAATTCTAGGATAACTTTATAAGAAATTTTATTGTCTTCATTGATTTCTCCCTGTTTTGCAGATGGAATATATGAAGAATGATTTACTATACCCAAATAAAAATCTTTATCCCATATAGGATTTCCCTCGGTATCTAATTTTGTTACTATGCACTTTTCTTCTTCACTACCAAAATTTTGAATCACTGCACCAATATCTTTATTTGTAATGGACTTTAAATACATCGTATTATTCTCTTTCGATACGAATTCCATCACTTTGGCACATTTTTTCTCCATGGTGTTGTAGTCAATTAAAATCAAATTAGGAACATAATATTCTTTATTTTCCTCTGCATCTTGTTCTATCGCAATTTCTTCTTTTGCTTTACAACCAGAAAAAGTCATTGTCATTGTACCTGCTAACGCAATCAGTAGTACTCTTTTTTTCCAGCACTTTGTTTTTTTCATAGTAATTTTCCCCCTCAAAATTTTTTTGGCTTATAGTAGCATGATGTTTATGAAAAGTCAAATTCATTCCTTTACTTTGTACCTACTCTTATCAAACATTTGCCAAGGATACCATTTCTTCCCTTCTGTATGACCACTTATAGCAAATTCTTCTAATCCGGCACTTTTTAGTTCTTCTTCTCTATCTTCCAATTTTTTTATCACATTTTTTATAACGTCTAACCATATAAAATCAGGAATTTCTTGGTAAATTTCTGGAATATATGTCGAAAATATTTCTTCATTTAATTGAATCGATTCCAAAAATTTTATTCGATTTTTACGACTTTTTTCGTATTCTTCTTGTGAAACCAAATATGTTCTATACTTCCGAAAATTACTGCCATTTACTTCTCTTAATGAAAACCAAGGAATAAAATAGCGTTCGTGACAAGACAAACCTTTTGAGACTTCTCTTCCATCAAAGCCTTTTCCCACAGCATCAATATATACTCCTTTTCCTAAGCTTACTCCTAAAGAAATTCCAGCATATCTTTCATAGCGTTCACTAGGCTTATGGCATAAATCAAACAATGCAATGACACCTTCTTTGTCTATCTCTTTCACTTTTTTTAAAATACTTGGTATGTCTGGTTTTATGCCAGTTCCTTCAATACTTTTCATAAAAGGTTTTGTTATTAAAGAATCATTTCTTTCTCCTGGCAAGTCTTTTAGAAATTCATAATGTTTTTTATAGTCTTCTATAGACTCTACAATAGTTAAATTTCTTATCGGACTTATTTCTGGAAAGAAGTTTAATAGATTAATCATATCTTTTGTCCTGTGGTAACGCATCATTTTTTCTTTGTCTTTGGGATTATTATACCTAAGCATTTTTCTCGTCCTTTCTTTAAATTCTTAATGGATTTTTGTCAATTTCTAAATTTACATTTTTGTTTAGAATAAATAGTTTGTCTAGTTCTTTTAAGGTTTCGTCTAATTTTTTGTCAAAGCGATATTTAATAATGATTTGAAAACGATAGATATTATTCATTTTAAAAACGTTAGAAGTTGTTGGCCCTAAAACAATTGATTTTTCTTCTAAATTTTTTCTCAAGTAATCGGCAGTTTTTTTTGCTTCTTTACTGGCTAGTTCGTAATCTTTACTGGTTACTTTCACACTTACTAAATAGTAATAAGGAGAATATTTTAATTTCTTACGGATGTTCATTTCATAATTGTAAAATTTTTCGTAGTCTTGTTCTGCGACACATTTTAAAATAAAATTGTCTTTGTTGTAAGTTTGAATAATGACGTTCCCTAGGGTATCGCATCGTCCTGCCCTTCCTGCTGCTTGGTAGAGTAAATCGAATGTTTTCTCTCCACTTCTAAAGTCAGGTAAATTAAGCGTTGTGTCGGCGTTAATAATTCCCACTACAGACACTTTTGGAAAATCAAGGCCTTTACTAATCATTTGGGTACCAAGTAAAATGTCGTATTCATGATTTTTAAATTGTTCTATCATTTTTTCATAACTATTTTTTCTTCTTGTTGTGTCGGTATCCATACGTAAGACTCTAATTTCTGGAAACTCTTTGTTTAGAAAACTTTCTATTTTTTCAGTGCCATAACCATAGAAATCAAGGTTTGTTTGGCATTTTGGACATGCATCGGTTTTGAATACTGTGTAGCCGCAGTAGTGACACCTTAGGGTATTTTTGGTTTTATGATAGGTTAAGGAAATATCGCAATGGGGACATTTGTAAGTAAATCCACAACTACTACAGGTAATGGTCGTGGCATAGCCTCTTCTATTAAGCAACAGAATAATTTGTTCGTTACGGCTTAATGCACTTTCCATTTCTACTTCTAATCTTTCGCTTATATAAAAGTTGCCTTTTTTTACTTCACTTGCCATATCGACGATGGTACAAGTCGGTAAGGGACTATGGTTCACTCTATTTTTTAAAGTTAGTAATGTATAGAGATTTTTACTCGATTTTGCCATACGTTCTAGTGTTGGGGTAGCACTTCCTAACACAATTGGAATACGATTGTATTCTGCTCGAAATTCTGCAATATCAATCGCGTTATATCTTGGGTTGTTGTCTTGTTTGTAGGAGTCTGCGTGTTCTTCGTCTACTACAATCATTCCTAAATTTTTTAAAGGAGCAAATATAGCACTTCTTGCTCCAATCACAATTTGGACTTCTCCTCTAACAATTTTTCGCCATTCGTCATAGCGTTCCCCATCTGATAGTCCACTATGCAATACAGCAACAATTCCAGTAAATCTCGATTTAAAGTGATGGACAAATTGAGGAGTTAAACTAATTTCTGGAACTAAAACTATGGCAGATTTTTTTTGTTTTAGTATTTCTTCAATTACTTGCATATAGATTTCAGTTTTTCCAGAACCAGTTACCCCATGTAAAAGAAATTTATGATAGGTATCTTGCTTGCTTAATATGGCATTGTATACTTCTTGCTGTTCTTTATTTAATACTTTTTTCTGATCACTCACAATCCTTGTTTCTTCTAAACGATAAATTTCTTCTTGTACTTCTCTTATCACATTCTTTTTTATCAACGTCAATACACTAGAAGTTGAAATTTTATTTGCTTCTTTTTTGTAGGCTGGTTCGTTTGCTTCTATATAATCTATTACTTCTTTTTGTTTATCACTCGTACAAAGAGAGATTGCCTCATTATAACTTTTATTTAATTCTAGGTAAGTTTCGTATTTTTTATTTACATTGGTTTTATCAGATGCTTTTAGGGCTTTTGGTAACATAGCCCCATAGGCACTAGACAAACTACAAAGACATTCTTGTTTTATGAATTCCCCTATTTTCATTAGTTCTTCATTTAAAACAATTTCTTCGTCGACAACTTCTTTAATGGGTAGTATTTTTACTTCTTCTGGTACTTCCTTTTTTATACGCAAAATAAAGCCCTCTAAAGGCCTATTGTTAAATGATACTTTTACTCTTTTTCCTACTGCTATTTTGTCTTTTAACTCTACAGGAACTTCATAGGTATACATTTGGTCGGTTTGTTTGTTTTTTAGTTCAATAAGTACGTCGATATACATAGGGTTCACCTAATAGTATTATAGCAAAGAAAGAAAAAAAGAACTAGATGGTTCTCTTAAAATATAATTCTTGTTCTATTTGGTACTTTTCCCATTCTTCTGGAAAGTATTCTTTACTTTTTTCTAGTTCATAACAAAATTCAGCATTACTTTCCATTTTAGAATTTGCCATCATATTTAAAAAAGGTATTAAATACTAAAACTCTGTTTTAGGTGTAACAAAATCTTCATACATTTCTTTTTTTAAACCTTGGTATTCTTTTATTTTATCCATAGATAGTATTTCAAAGCCATATTTTTCTCTAAAAAAACTATTTTTAAAAATACGTTTGGTTAATGTATCCACTAGATATAATACCCCTCCTCCGAGGTCTACTTCCACAAATGGTCTTTGCTCCTCAATTTTTATTCCTCTTGTAGGGGAAATATAAAAAACATCATAAAAAGTAGCTGTTTCAAATAATGCACTTACAGCGGTATTCATATCATAGATGCAATATCTTGCTGTTTTGTTTTTCATCGTTGGTCTTGCTAAATAAATAGAAAGAGGTATTCCATCCGAAACCTTCAAACGTACTCTTCGAAACTCTTCTTTCATCCATAAAGGAATTCCTACTACATTTGGATATTTTTCGTAAGTATAATGGTCTAAATTTTCATGGATACATAAATGCTCTAAGTCTAAACTTTCTTTTTCAGGATCAATCAAGTTTTTATAGACTAAAGCATCCATAATGGTGGCTTGTAGTGCTTGTTTATCCAATGTGCTTGCTTCTTTATGTTCCTCTATCCAAGATAAAATATGACTTCCTCTATAAAATACTTCGTTTACTAATAACGGATAATCAAACAAACTTTTCATTTTTCATTCCCCCTCATGGTTCGTTATTATAACTTATTTTTCTTCTTTTAAATAGTCTTTTATAATTTTATATTCTTCTATTAGTTTTTCTAAACTCACTTTTGCGTTCGCAGGAGAGGTACTAGATAGACAAATTACAGGGAGTTTTATTTTTTCATCAAAGAATTTCAAATAATATTTGTAGGCCGTTTTTCCAGTTGTAAAAATGGCTTTTATTTCTGTTTCTTTTAAGATTTTTTCTATTTTGTTGGGTTTAGCATTTTTGATACTTGCATCACTGGATCCTTTTATCGAACAGGAAGATAAAACATCCCATAAAGCAATATGGTGTTTTAAAAGAAATTCTTTTTTGTCTATTATTTGCTCTTCAAATACTTTCTCTAGTACTTTCCAAAATCGATTTTTTGGATGACCATAGTAAAAACCTACTTCTCTGGATTTTACACTAGGCATCGTTCCTAAAATTAAAATTCTCGAGAATTCGTTATAAATCGGAGATAATTCATGTTTTACTTTTTCCATACATCATCACAATCTTATTATAAATCTTTTTCTAAAAAAATATAGACTAGTTCGAACCCATTGGTTATGGTATCATAATATTAACCATAAGGTGATTTCATAAAAAAGGAGTGTTAAGATATGAATGAATTGGAACAAATAGGTAGAGAGATACCGAAAAAGAAGAAAGGAATTTTGATTGTCAGTATTTTGTTTGTGGTTTTTGTTTTACTTGGGACTGTTCTTTATCCTATCGTTGTTACAAAGCCTAAAAAAGTATTTACAACCGCAATAGATAAAGTTACTTCTTTAGCGAAACAAACTACCAAAGAGGACTTACAACTTTATGGAGGAAGTTTTTCTTTTCAAATGGATTTAACGAGTAATGATAAAAATGCTCAGAAAGTCTTGGATATTTTGAACCAAATGCAACTCGGTTTTACTTATAAAGTCGA
>CAMUBM010000044.1 GCA_947087145.1 uncultured Mycoplasmatota bacterium | reverse complement strand
CTCTTTTTATCTTTAAATTTTTATTTTCAATAGCCACATTTTGTACCACAAACAAAAGCAAAATCAAATTAATAGTAAAACTTCCTCCATAGCTTAAAAAAGGCAAAGGCACTCCTGTAAGTGGAATAAGAGCCAGAACTCCCATCAAATTCACTAACAAATGAAGCAAGATCAAAAGAAAGGTTCCATAACACAACAGCATATTTCGAATATTTCCTCTTGCCTCTTTTCCTATTTTTAAAATTCGATACAAAATAAACAAATACCCAAACAAAACCAATATTCCTACGATTGCCCCCAACTCTTCCACCAAAATAGGGAAAACAAAGTCCGTATGGGCTTCGGGTAAATACAAATACTTTTGGGTAGAATTTCCAAGCCCTCTTCCCAAAAGCCCTCCATTATGAATAGCAATAAAACCATTGCAAACTTGATATCCCGTATCTTCTGTATATCTTGAACACGGATTTTGAAACTGCAAACGTTGTAACTGCTTAGAACTTAAAAGTTCTGCTCCACCATACAAAACAGCAACTCCTAAAAGAACAGCACCAATTCCACACACCTTAAAAAGTAATAACTGATTTTTTTTCCCAAGAGGAATTGCCAAAAATAGTAAAACCGCAATACCAGCAATAATCAAGGCCCCGCCCAAATCTGGCTGCATGGCAACAAGAACAAATATAATCCCTGCAATTGCAAGAGGAATTAAATTATAGTACAAACTTTTGTTCTTTTTTAAACTTCGACTATAAAAAACAGCCATATACAAAATAAGGACTGATTTGGTAAACTCTGCTGGTTGTAAATTAAAAAAACCTAAATCATACCAACTTTGCGCATTATTAGAAATCATTCCATAAAAGAAAAGTCCTACCAAAGCAGCAACTACGCCAACAAGCATAAATGGAACCAAATATTTATATTTAGAAGTAGGAATACGAAGAACAATCGTAAACCCTACCAAAAAAGAAGACACAACAAATAAAAATTGCCGAATAAAAAAGTAATAAGAAGACACATGAAAACGAAGCACCGCAGCAACAGAGGAAGCACTAAGAATAATCACCAAACCTAAAATAGAATATAAAACCATCATAAATAAAAGAGGCAAATCCATTTTTAAAAATTGCTTTCTCATATGTTCACCCTATTCTTCTCTAATCATAACATAAAAATGAAACAAACAAAAATTTTTTTAAATCTAGGTATTTTAAAGTAGCAAATTTTTGTCAAACGAGTACACTATACTAGATACATAAAGGAGGTATAATATATGTATTATTACGGAAATAACGGCTATTATAATGCAGGTTATGGTGGCGGATATGCTTCTCCTTGTTGCCCTCAAACGAGTTATGCCGGATACACTTCTGGTTATGGTATAGGTGGAGCAATATGGATTGTCCTATTTATCCTTCTTATCATCATCATTGGTGCTGGATGGAACTGGGGCAACAACAATTACAACAACTAGGAAGTTTAAGACTTCCTTTTTTTTTGATTTTATGATACATTAAATGTCGAAAGAAAGGGATTTTAGAGTGAATTTACCCAATATAACCATTTTAGACGAAAAAGAAAAAATACTAAGAAAAATAAGTGAAGAAGTACAGTTCCCCTTACCAGACGAAGACAAAAAAAATATAGAAAACATGATTACTTATTTAAAAATGAGCCAAATCGACGAATACCGAGAAAAATACGACTTACGAGCAGGCATGGGTCTTTCCTATGTGCAAATAGGTGTTCCAAAACGAATTTTTGTTGTTGTTGACGAAGTAGAACCAGGCTCTTTTCAAAGTTATACCATTATCAACCCCGAAATAGTAAGCAAAAGTGAAGAACTAATTTATGTCGGTGAAGGCGAAGGCTGCTTAAGTATCAATCGAGAAACTGAAGGCATAGTCCCAAGAAATGCCAGAATGACCATCAATGCTTACGATATAGAGGGAAAACCTTTTACTATTCGAGTAAGAGAAGACTTATCTGTTGCCTTTCAACATGAAATAGACCATCTAAACGGCATTCTATTTACAGACAAAATTGACCCTAAAAATCCTTATAAAAACGCAAATAAAATGCGAGAAATATAAAAAATGCAAAACAAATTGCATTTTTTCTTTTTCAATTTATAATACGTTCTCTTCTTCTATGAAAATCTTCCTCATATTTTTGTAATTTGGATTATTATCCAAATCATAATAAGTTACTAATCGATTTAAATCATAGTAACAACGTTCTTCATTGACATAAATAATACTCTGCCTTATTTGAAAACTTTCTCCATCTAATACACCTCTTACATATTTTCTAACTTCACACTAACAATTTTACTAACCCCAGACTCTTGCATCGTAATTCCATACAAAGTGTCCGCGTATTCCATGGTTCTTTTCTTATGCGTAATCAAAATAAACTGACTATTCTCTTTTTTCTCTTGTAAATACTTACCAAACGCATCGACATTCGCTTCGTCTAAAGCCGCTTCTACCTCATCCAAAATACAGAAAGGAACTGTTTTCACATTTAAAACAGCAAACAAAAGAGAAATGGCTGTAAGTGTTTTTTCTCCTCCACTAAGTAAACCAATGGAATTCAACTTCTTTCCAGGAGGCTCAGCAATAATTTCAATTCCTGTCTCTAAAATATTGTCTGGGTCAGTAAGTTTTAGCATCCCATTGCCACCCTTAAATAGTTTCTTAAACACACTCTTAAACTCTTCACTAATGAGAGCAAACGTTTTAGTAAATTTCTCTACCATAATCGTATCCATTTCTTCTATAATCGTTAAAAGATTACTACTAGAGGCCTCTAAATCTTCTATTTGATGTAGCAAAAATTCATAACGTGTACTCACACGTTCATACTCTTCAATTGAAAAAACATTGACTTCCCCTAACTTATGGATTTCATTTTTTAAACTAGCCACTTTTGCTTTGGCCACTTCACTTTCCATCTCTAAAATATAAGAAAGCCTCGCTTGTTCATACGTCAAATTATAATTATCATTCAAAGAAAGTAACAAATTATCCAAACGAATATCCATTTTACCTAAAGCAACTTCTTTCGTTTTCAACTCATTTTGTAAACGATTAAAAGCACTATTCTTTTCGCGATATTTTTTCTCTAATTCGTCAATTTCACTTGCCAAAACACTTTTTTCTTCTTTTAATTGATTTAAAGTTTCTTCCATAATATTTTTCTGTGTTTCTGCTTCTGAAACTTCGTCCATCAATGCTAATAATTTCTCATCTACATGACCTTCTTTTAAAGCCATCGAACCCTCTAACTCTTTAGAAAGTTCCATCTGTTTTTGTTTTTTACTTTCCAAAAGTGTGCTTCTTTCTCTTATACTTTCCTCTAATTGAATGACTTTTCGATTTAATTGTTCTTCGTTTTCTTGCAAAGTTTCTAAATCGCTTTCAAATCCTTTCATTTCTTCTTGCAATTTTGCATTTTCATTATTTTTATTTACAATTTCTTTTCTTGTAGTTTCCAAAGTTATTTTGTCTTTCAAAACACTATTGTCATTTTTAAGTGTACCACCCGTTAAAGAACCACCTGCATGCATAATTTCTCCATCCAAACTAACAATGCGATACTTATACTCTAAAAGCTTCCCTAATTGGTTTAAAACGTCAATATTAGAAACTACTAAAACATTTCCAAGTTGGTTTTCCATAACTTCTTTGTATTTTGAATCATAAGAAACAAGTTCAGAAGCAACCCCAATAAAACCAGTTACACCCTTTGCTTTTTTAATAATTTCCCCAGGTAAACTTCTTCCTTTTATAACAGACAAAGGAAAAAAAGTTGCTCTTCCTAATTTGTTTTCTTTTAAAAAAGAAATCGCTTCCTTAGCAGAATTTTCATTTTCTACCACTACAAAATGAACACTCGCACCCATTGCAACATCCAATGCTGCTACATATTCATCCGGTATCGTAAGCAGTTTCCCAATAGTACTATGAATACCCTTCAAACGTACATGATTTAAAACATTTTTAACAGAAACTGGCATTTTCGTATCATTAGCAATATGACTTTCTAAAATTTCTTGTTTACTTTTAAGTTCATACAAATCTCTTAAATTATTTTGAAACTTACTATGCAAAGAATTACGTTTCAACTTAGAAAAACTATTCTTCTCATTGACTTCCCTAAGATTATGCTCAACTTCCTTTAAAGTTTCTTTTAAATGAGTTATTTCTGTATCCAAAACACAAATGGCTTGATCAAAAGACAAAATCTCTTCTTTTAAAGAAACAATATTATTAGAAACTTCTTTTGCATCTCCAGCATATTTCTTTCGTTCTGTATACATCATTTTCTCGTTTTGTAAATTAACAAATTGACTGGTTACCTGAATTAATTTTTGATTAGCTTCACTAATTTTCTCTTCCAAACGTACATTTTTCAGTTTCAAAGTTTCCAAAGAAGAAGCATCATCACTAGAAGCGGTATCTTCTTCCATCATTTGTTTATTTAGTACTTCAATTTCTTTATTCAACTTCGTATAATCTTCATGAATAGTAGTAATTTCTCCTGTAATCGTAGCAATTTCAATATTTTTAAGTTCTTCTTTCAACTCCAAATACTTTTTTGCATTTTCACTTTGTTCCTTTAAAGGACCGATTGTCACTTCTAATTCGTCCACAATAAGACGAACTTTTTCCATATTTTCTTTCGTCTTCTCAAGTTTTCTTAAACTTTCTTCTTTGCGTTTTTTATACTTTAAAACACCTGCAGCTTCTTCAAAAATGACTCTTCGTTCCTGTGGCTTACTCGTAACAACGCTTTCAATACTTCCTTGACTAATAATATTAAAAGAATCAAGTCCTGCTCCCGTATCCAAAAACAAATCCGTGATATCTTTAAGACGCACTCGAGAGCCATTGATAAAATACTCACTTTCTCCTGTCCCATACAAAACTCGTTTTACTTCTATCTCCGTAAATTCACTTTTTAAATAATGATCACTATTACAAAATTCCAAAGCAACCTCGGCACGAGTAGCACCCTTTCTAGATTTCGAACCAGCAAAAATAACATCCACCATAGCATTAGTCCCTCGTAATGATTTCACTGACTGCTCTCCTAAAACCCAACGCACGGCATCAACGATATTGGATTTTCCACTTCCATTCGGACCCACAACACAAGTAATGTTATTTTCAAGAGTTATATTTGTCTTATCTGCAAATGACTTAAAACCATTGGCACGTATACATTTCAAATACATCGTAAACCATCCTCTCTATCTACTTCTTTTTTGATAAGCATCTTTAGCAGCATTTTGTTCGGCTTCCTTTTTACTATTTCCAACCCCTCTACCATACACAAGTCCCTCAATACGAACTTCTACTGTAAACACCCGCTTATGAGCAGGCCCTTCTTCATTTAAAAGCACATACTCTAAACTTTTTTTATCCGTCTGCACAAGTTCTTGCAACAAAGACTTGTAATCATAAATAAACTTGACATTATGCTCTATATAAGGAACCATACAATCTAAAATAAACTTCTTTACGACTTCCAAACCATTTTCCAAATAAATGACCGCCAAAAGACTTTCAAATACATCGGCAATTATCGTATGATTGATATCTTTTTCCTGTCCATGTCCTACACGAATATAATTAGAAAGTTCCAAATCTTCGGCATACTTAGCAAGTGCCTCTTCACAAACATAACTTGCCCGTATCTTACTCATTTCCCCTTCATTATAAGAAGTATGCAAATAAAAATACTCACTCGACACAAGTTGTAAAACCGCATCTCCTAAAAATTCCAAACGTTCATAGTTTTCAGTTCCATGCTCGTTTGAATACGAACTATGCGTAAGAGCAGTCTCTAATAATTTTTCATCTTTTATAACAATTCCTAAGTTTCCTAACTTTTCTTTCATATGACTTGCCTCCAAGTTTTCTAAACCATTATACCATGAATTTTTAAAAAAACCTATTTTACTTTGTAAAGATTGTGTAGTAAAATGAATATGGTGAAACCCTAAATGAAAAAAGGAATTATTTTCATCATTCGTTGCTACCAAGTCATACCATTTGCATCCCATAAACTCTGTCGTTTTTACCCTACTTGCAGCGAATATATGATAGAAGCAATAGAAAAATTTGGAATAAAAAAAGGAATAAAACTGGGGCTTAAAAGGTTAAAAAAATGCCATCCCAAAGGAGAATTTGGTTATGACCCTGTCCCAGAAAAAGGAGATTAGTATGAAAAAAATAACAAAATTACTTTTATGTTGCTGTATTTTTCTAATAACAACAGCATGTAGTGGAGAAAAAAACACTGGACTGAACGTAAAAACAACTATCTATCCTATCAGTTTTATCACAGAGCAACTCTACACCAATGGAAACACATCCAGTATTTATCCAGAAGGAGCAGAAACAGAAAATTACAACTTAACTGAAAAACAAATCAAAGAACATAGTCGTTCAGAGTTATTTATCTATAATGGTCTAAACGAACGAGAGCAAAATATAGCAAAATCATTTATCAATAACAATCGAAAATTACAAAT
>CAMUBM010000043.1 GCA_947087145.1 uncultured Mycoplasmatota bacterium | reverse complement strand
TTTTTGTACAAATTTTTGCTTGCAATTCATAGGATATAGTGTTAGAATGAAATCTGTATGACGGCTTGGATGTACGAGGTTGCTGATACACTAGGTAGAGTTGTTAAAACGATATCTGGCAAGTCAGGTAATTTGTACGGAGCTAGTCTATACTAGATATAGGCGAAAGGAGACACATGAATATGTCAAAAAACAAAGTACGTATCAATTTGAGAGCATATGACAATAAAATATTGGATTTAGCTGCTGGAAAAATTGTAGAAACCGTAAAAAGACTAGGCGGAAAGGTAAGTGGACCGATTCCTCTTCCTACAGAAGTAGAAAAAGTGACTGTATTAAGAGCGGTGCATAAATACAAGGACTCAAGAGAACAATTCGAAAGTCGCACACATAAAAGACTTATCGATATTTTAGAACCTAGTAAAGAAGTTGTTGATGCTTTAACTCACTTAGATATTCCGAGTGGAGTGGACATTGATATTAAATTATAATTAAGGAAGGAAAGAGAAAATGAAAGGAATCTTAGGACGCAAGATTGGAATGACACAAGTTTTCACAAAAGATGGAAAATTAATTCCTGTTACTGTTGTGGAAGTGACTCCTAATGTTGTTATGCAAGTGAAAACTGTAGAAACTGACGGATATTGTGCTATTCAACTTGGCGTAGTAGACAAAAAAGAAAAAAATGCTTCTAAACAAGCAATTGGACATGCGAAAAAAGCTGGAACAATGCCTAAGCGCTACTTAAAAGAATTAAGAAATGTAGATGGAGAATACACGATTGGACAAACATTACGAGCAGATGTATTTGAAGTCGGAGAAAGTGTTGATGTTACTGGAACAAGTAAAGGAAAAGGTTTCCAAGGTGTAATTAAAAGACACAATCAAAATCGTGGACCTATGGGCCATGGTTCTCACTATCATAGAGGCCCTGGGTCAATGGGTACGATGTTACCAAAAAGGGTATTAAAGGGTAAAAAATTACCGGGACATATGGGTAATGAAACCATTACCATTCAGAACTTACAAATTGTAGAAGTAAATGCAGAAGAAAATTACATTTTAGTAAGTGGAAATATTCCTGGACCAAAAAATTCATTAGTTTTAATTAAAACTGCAGTCAAAGGAAACGGAAAGAAATCTGAATTTGAAGTAATTTCTTACGAAGAAACTGTTGTGGATGCAGTGGAAGAGACTGTAGAGGAAACTGTACAAGAAGAACAAGCTCATGAGACTACGGCAGAAGAAACTACAGAAGAAGCTGTGAAAACAGCAGAAGAAAATTAGGACGCTTGTTGGAGGGATAAAGAAATGACAAAAGTTGAACTTAAAAATATTAAAGGTGAAAAACTTAAAGACATTACAATAAGTGATTCTGTTTGGAATATTGAAACTAATGATGATTGTTTAAAACAAATGATTCGTTTGCAACTTGATGCAAGTCGTCAAGGAACTGCAAAAACGAAAACACGCAGTGAAGTTTCTGGTGGAGGAAGAAAACCATGGAAACAAAAAGGAACTGGTCGTGCAAGAGCAGGATCTAATCGTTCTCCAGTATGGCGTGGTGGAGGTGTAGCACTAGGAGTTTTACCTCGTGACTATACATTTAAAATTAATAAAAAGGAAAGAGTACTAGCTCTTAAGAGTGCTCTTACTTATAAACAAAAAGATAAAAATTTAGTGGTTTTAGATACTATTTCACTTGAAACACTAAAAACAAAAGAAATTAAAAATGTGTTAGAAGCATTAAACTTGGTTGGTAAAGTATTATTTGTAACGAAGGAAGACAATGCTAACCTTTATATGGCAACTAGAAATTTAGGATACACTTATGCTATTCTTGCCGATGAAATTAATTGCTATGATATCGTAAATGCTGATTATCTAGTTTGCGATGAAGAAGCAGTTAAGCAAATAGAGGAGGTTCTTAATCATGACTAATCCTGATATTATCTTTGCTCCAGTTGTTACTGAAAAAAGTGCTACGAATGCACAAAAGGGAATTTACACCTTTAAAGTAGACAAAAGAGCAACGAAAACACAAATTAAAAAAACTATTGAAAATCAATTTGGTGTTCATGTAGCAAAAATTAATACTTTAGTTACTAAGCCAAAAGATAGAAGAGTTGGAAAATATACTGGAAAAACAAAAACATATAAGAAAGCAATCGTAAGTCTAAAAGACAATGAGACGATTGATTTATAGTAGAGGAGGATATGTATGGCAATTAAGAAATACAAACCAACGACGAATGGTCGTAGGGGAATGTCAACACTAACAAATGAAGAAATTACGACTTCTAAACCTCTTAAATCTCTAACTACTAAAAAAACAAGAACTGGTGGTAGAAATAACCAAGGAAAAATGACAGTTCGTCATATTGGTGGAGGAGCAAAGCAAAGATATCGTTTGATTGATTTCAAAAGAAATAAACTAGATGTTCCAGGACGTGTGGCAACGATTGAATATGATCCAAATCGTAGTGCAAATATTGCTCTTATTCATTATAAAGATGGAGAAAAGAGATACATTATTGCTCCAAAAGATTTAAGTGTAGGAATGATTATTGAAAGTGGAAAGAATGCAGATATCAAAGTAGGAAATGCTCTTCCTCTAGAGGCTATTCCGGTAGGTACAGTCATTCATTGTATTGAACTTAAACCAGGAAAAGGTGCAGAGATTTGCCGTAGCGCAGGAGCTAGTGCCCAAATTCTTGGACGTGAAGGAAAGTATGTACTAGTAAGACTTCAATCTGGAGAAACAAGAAAAGTTTTAGGAACATGTATGGCTACTATTGGTGTAGTTGGAAATGAAGACTATGAACTTGTAAATGTAGGTAAAGCAGGACGTACAAGACATATGGGTATCAAACCTACCAATCGTGGTTCTGTTATGAACCCTAATGACCACCCTCATGGTGGTGGAGAAGGTCGTGCTCCAATTGGACGTAAGACACCAGTCACTCCTTGGGGTAAACCGGCTCTTGGATATAAAACAAGAAAAAATAAGAAAGCTTCTAACAAATTAATTGTTAGTAGAAAGAAAAAGTAGGTGGGAATTATGGCAAGAAGTTTAAAAAAAGGTCCTTATGTTTTTGATCGTTTATTAAAAAAAGTGCAAGAACTAAATAAAAGTAATAAAAAAGAAGTAATTAAAACCTATTCTCGTCGTTCAACTATTTTCCCTGATTTTGTAGGACATACCTTTGCTGTTCATAATGGTAAAGAATTTATTCCTGTTTATGTTACAGAAGAAATGGTAGGACACAAATTAGGAGAGTTCGCTATGACTCGTAAGTTCGGCGGACATGCAGGACAAAAGTAGGAGGTTCATCAATGGAATATTATGCAATACACAAAAGTGCAATTATTGCACCAAGAAAAGCAAGAATGACTCTTGATCTTATTCGCGGAAAAGATGTTGCTACTGCAGAGGCTATTTTGGATACTACTAATACAAAAGCTAGTCGTTTGATTAGTAAGGTACTTAAAAGCGCTGTAGCAAACGCCGTAAATAATGGTGGGTCTAATGAAACTGATTTAGTAGTCAGTGAATGTTATATTAATCCAGGACCTGTTTATAAAAGAATTAAGTTTGCAAGTCGTGGAAATGTTGATCGTAGAGATAAAAGAACAAGTCACATAACTGTTAAAGTTAGTGATGGTAAGGAGGCGTAAGCAAGATGGGACAAAAGGTGAATCCAATTGGATATCGACTTGGAGTCAATAAGACTTGGGAATCAAAATGGTATGCAAAGAGTAAAGATTTTGGAGATACATTAAATAAAGATATTAAAATTCGTAAATATATTTCTAAAAATTTAAAAGATGCAGCTGTTGCTTCCGTTATTATTGAAAGAAAGAAAGATAAATGTGAAGTTACTATCAATACTGCGAAACCTGGTGTCATTATCGGACGTGGTGGAGAAGATATTGAGAAATTAAGAAAGTCTTTATCAAAATATGTTGGTGAGGAAGTATACATTTCTATTGTAGAAGTTAAAAATCCAGATTTAGTTGCAAAGTTAGTTGCAGATAATATTGCACAGCAAATAGAAAATCGTGCCCCATTTAGAAGTGCACAAAAGCGTGCTCTTCGCAATACGATGAAAGCTGGAGCTAAAGGAATTAAAACTTCTGTATCTGGACGTCTTGCTGGTGCTGAAATGGCAAGAACCGAGGGATATACAGAAGGAACTGTTCCTCTTCATACTCTTCGTGCTGATATTGATTATGCACATAGTGAAGCCGATACTACTTATGGAAAAATAGGTGTAAAAGTATGGATCTACAAAGGTGAAATTCTTCCTACTAAGAAAAATGTAAAGGAGAGTGTTCAAAATGTTGATGCCAAAAAGAACTAAATATAGAAAAACACATAGATGGACCTATGATGGACACGCAAAAGGAAATACGGAACTTCATTTTGGAGAATATGGTTTAATGGCCAAAGAAGGAAATTGGATTAGTGCTCGCCAAATAGAAGCAGCTCGTATTGCAATGACTCGTTACATGAAACGTGGTGGAGAAGTATATATTAATATCTTCCCTCATATGCCTCGTACAAAAAAGCCTTTGGAGACTCGTCAAGGTGCAGGTAAAGGTAATGTAGACGATTGGGTAGCAGTGGTTAAAGAAGGAAAGATTATGTTTGAAATTAGCGGAGTTTCAGAAGAAATTGCTCGTGAAGCATTACGTCTTGCTTCTCATAAATTGCCTGTTACTACTAAATTCGTAAAGAAGGAGGAAGTTCCAAGTGAAAGTTAGTGAAATTAGAAAATTAAAAAACGAAGAAATTGAAACCAAGGTGAAAGAAACAAAAAAAGAACTTTTAAATTTGCGTATTAAGAATGCGACTGGTTCACTTGAAAAGCCTTCTAAAATTAGAGAAATGAAAAAAGATGTAGCTAGAATGTTAACAATTTTGAAAGAAAGAGAAATGGATAGCACAGGAGGGGAAAAATAATGGAAAAAAGACAAGAATTAGTTGGTAAAGTTGTAAGTAGTAAAAACGACAAAACAATCACTGTGCTAGTAGAAACTTACAAAAGCCATCCTCTTTATAAAAAGAGAGTAAAATCCAGTAAAAAATATACTGCCCATGATGAAAATAATACAGCAAAAGAAGGAGATACAGTAAAGATTAGAAGTACAAGACCTCTATCTAAAACAAAGAGATATGAACTTGTAGAAGTTTTAATCGAAGCTGTAATTCTGTAGGAGGTAATTTTATGGTTCAACAAGAAACAAGATTAAAAGTTGCCGATAATACGGGTGCAAGAGAACTTCTAGTCATTCGTGTGCTAGGTGGTTCTACAAGAAAATTTGGAAACATTGGAGATATCGTTGTAGGGACTGTTAAAAAAGCAATTCCTAATTCCAATCTAAAAAAAGGAAAAGTAGTCAAAGCTGTTATTGTTAGAAGTGTACAAGGTGTAAAAAGAAAAGATGGTTCTTATATCAAATTTGATGATAATGCATGTGTTATCATTAAAGAGGATAAGACACCAGTTGGAACAAGAGTTCTAGGACCTGTTGCTAGAGAATTAAGAGAAAAAGATTTTGCAAAAATCGTTTCTTTAGCACCAGAGGTTTTATAGGAGGCGTGCCATGAAAGTTAAAGTTGGAGATAATGTCAAAGTTATTGCTGGAAAAGATAAAGGAAAAACTGGAACAGTAATTAAGACTTTACGAAAAGAAGATCGTGTTATTGTTGAAGGTATCAATATTGTAAAGAAACATCAAAAACCTACTAACAACAATGATAAGGGTGGAATACTAGAAATGGCTCATCCTATACATGTATCAAATGTACAAGTGACTACAGAAAAAAAGAAAGAGAAAACTTCTAAGGATAAGAAACCAAAAGAAGCTAAGAAAGAGGAATAGGTGAAAAATATGAGTACTTTAAAAGAATTATATACTAAAGAAATTATTCCTTCTTTAAAAAAAGAACACAATTATAAAACGATTATGCAAGTTCCAAAATTAGAAAAGATAGTTATTAACATGGGTGTTGGAGAAGGAAGCCATGACGATAAATTTATTGTTGCGGCCCTAAAAGATTTAGAGACAATTACTGGACAAAAAGCTGTGGTTACCAAAGCTCGTAAATCTATTGCAGGATTTAAGTTAAGAGAAGGACAAACCATAGGAGTAAAAGTTACATTGCGTAATGAAAATATGTATAATTTTATGGAAAAACTTATTAAAGTTGCTCTACCTCGTGTTCGTGATTTTAGAGGGATTTCTAATCACTCTTTTGATGGGCATGGAAATTATACATTAGGTATTAAAGAACAATTAATATTTCCTGAAATTGAATACGATAACATTCTAAAAATTAGAGGAATGGATATTGTATTTGTTACAACAGCAAAAACAAATAAGGAAGCAGAAAGCTTACTAAAAGCCTTCGGAATGCCTTTTAAAAATTAAGGAGTGAATGTATGGCAAAAACAAGTTTAAAAGTAAAACAACAAAGAACACCAAAGTTTAAAGTTCGTGCTTATACACGTTGTGAAAGATGTGGACGTCCTCATGGAGTGTTACGTAAATACAAATTATGTCGTATCTGTTTTAGAGAGTTAGCTAACAAAGGGCAAATCCCTGGTGTTAAGAAATCAAGTTGGTAAGGAAGGAGGAATTTAAATGGTAGGAGATAAAATTGCTGATATGCTTACAAGAATTCGTAATGCAAATCAA